>SLMF01000153.1 GCA_007133715.1 Planctomycetaceae bacterium | reverse complement strand
CGGCGGCTTACGTCGCTCATAAATCCAGCGAGGTCATTGCGATTTATCCGATCACCCCGTCCTCGCCCATGGGCGAATTGTCGGATGCGTGGTCGGCCGCGGGACGCCCGAACGTGTTCGGAGCGGTTCCGGATGTCATCGAATTGCAGAGCGAGGCCGGTGCGGCCGGCGCCTGCCACGGGGCGATTCAGGCCGGGGCTTTGACGACGACCTTTACGTCGTCCCAGGGTCTGTTGCTGATGATCCCCAATATGTTGAAGATTGCTGGCGAGTTGTCTTCGGCCGTGTTTCACATCGCCGCCCGCTCGCTGGCCACCCACGCCCTGTCGATTTTCGGCGATCACAGCGATGTGATGGCCTGCCGCAGCTGCGGTTGGGCCATGCTGGCTTCCAGCTCGGTGGTCGAAGTCCAGGACATGGCGATGATCGCCCACTCGGCGACACTCAAGGCGCGCCTGCCCTTCCTGCACTTCTTCGACGGCTTCCGTTCCTCGCACGAGGTGAACAAGCTGGAGTTGCTGACGGATGACGATATCCGCGCGATGCTGGACGACCAGTTGATCGCGGCCCATCGCCAGCGGGCGCTGGATCCGGATCGCCCCCTGCTCCGCGGGACGGCTCAGAATCCGGACGTTTTCTTCCAGGCGCGCGAGGCGTGCAACCCGTTCTACGAAGCCACTCCCCAGGTGGTCCAGGAAACGATGGATCAGTTCGCTGCCCTGACCGGGCGGCAGTACCATCTGTTCGACTATGTGGGAGCTCCGGATGCCGAGAGCGTTTTGGTGCTGATGGGCTCGGGGGTCGGAGCGGCACAGGAGACCGTCGAGCATCTTGTGGCGGCGGGCGAGAAGGTCGGGATGGTGATTATCCGCCTGTATCGGCCTTTCGCGTCCCAGGCCTTTTTGGAAGCCCTGCCGCGGACCGTCCAGCGGATTGCTGTGCTGGACCGTACGAAGGAGCCGGGAGCGACCGCCGAACCGCTGTACCATGACGTGCTGACCGCTCTGGTCGAGGGCTGGTCCGAGTTGACCGGTGCCGCCGGGCTGCCGCTGGTAACCGGCTGCCGCTATGGCTTGTCGTCCAAGGAGTTCAACCCGGCGATGGTCAGAGCCGTATTGGACAACGCGCGGGCGGAATCGCCCAAACGGCACTCCGTGGTGGGAATCAACGACGATGTGGGCCACAAGAGCCTGGACTGGGACCCCGAGTTCCAGATCGAAAAGCCGGATGTCAACCGCTCGATCTTCTACGGTCTGGGAGCGGATGGGACAGTGGGCGCGAATAAGAACACGGTCAAGATCATCGGCGAGAACACGGAGCTGTACGCCCAAGGCTACTTCGTCTACGACTCGAAGAAGGCCGGGGCGATGACCGTCTCGCACCTGCGATTCAGCCCCCGACCAATCAATTCGACGTACTTGATCGGCCGAGCCGGCTTTGTCGCCTGCCATCAGCCGGTGTTTCTCGAGCGGATCGATGTGCTGGAGAAGGCCGAAACGGGCGCCACGTTCCTGCTGAATACGCCCTACGGGCCGGACGAAGTGTGGGACCAACTGCCGGTCGAGATCCAGGAAACGATCCTCGAGAAGAAGTTGAAGTTCTACGTGATCGACGCGCTCAGCGTGGCCCGCGCTGCCGGGATGGGCGGGCGGATCAACACGGTCATGCAGACCTGTTTCTTCGCGCTGGCCGATGTGCTGCCGCGAGAGCAGGCGATCGAGAGCATCAAAGAGGCGATTCGCAAGACCTATGGCAAACGTGGGGAAGCGGTCGTGCAGCGGAACTTCGCCGCCGTCGACCACTCGCTCAGTAACCTGCACGAAGTCCAGGTTCCTGACCAAGTGACCAGTTCGCTGCGGCGCCTGGGACCGGTGACGCCGGTCGATGGCAAGATCCCGGAGTTTGTCGAGCGGCTGACGGCCCCGATTATTGCGGGCAAGGGCGATTCGCTGCCGGTCAGTGCGATGCCGGTCGACGGTACGTTCCCCACGGCCACGGCCCAGTACGAGAAACGCAGTATCGCGGTCGAGATCCCCATCTGGGACGCTGAGATCTGCATCCAGTGCGGCCAGTGCTCGCTGGCTTGCCCCCATGCGGCGATCCGCACCAAAGCCTTTACGGCGGACGCCCTGGAAGGCAAACCGTCGACGTTCGTCTCCCGACCCTACACGGGCAAGGATCTGCCGGACCACCAGTACACGGTCCAGGTGGCTCCCGACGACTGCACCGGCTGCGGGATCTGTGTCGATGTCTGTCCTGCCAAGAGCAAGACGGAGGTCAAGCACAAAGCGATCAACATGGAGCCCAAACGGGACCATTTGGCGGTCGAGCGGGCGAATTACGATTTCTTCTTGAAGATCCCCGAGTTGGATCGGGGACGCGTCAATCACGGGACGATCAAGGGCTCTCAGCTGCTGCAGCCGTTGTTCGAGTATTCGGGGGCCTGCACCGGCTGTGGTGAGACGCCGTATGTCAAGCTGATGTCGCAGTTGTTTGGCGACCGGGTGCTGGCTGGCAATGCCACCGGCTGCTCGTCGATCTACGGCGGCAACCTGCCCACCACGCCCTATACGGTGAATGCGGAGGGTCGGGGACCGACCTGGTCGAACTCGCTGTTCGAGGACACCGCCGAATTCGGGCTGGGATTCCGCTTGGCCCTGGATCGGCGGCAGCACTTTGCCCAGGTGCTGGTCAAGCGATTGGCCGGTACGATCGGTGACGATCTGGTCGGCGAGCTGCTGAATTCGGTGCAGGAGGACGAGCAAGAGATCTTCGCCCAGCGCCGCCGGGTCGAAACGCTGTTGCAGCGGATCGAGGGCCTGGATTCGGCGGATGCGTTCCGTCTGCGCGCGGTGGCCGATGCCTTGGTCTACAAGAGCGTCTGGGTCATCGGGGGCGACGGCTGGGCCTATGACATCGGCTTCGGCGGCCTGGATCACGTGTTCGCCTGCGGCCGCGACATCAATATCCTGGTGCTGGATACGGGCGTCTACAGCAACACCGGCGGGCAGGCCTCAAAGGCCACACCGCGGGCGGCGGTGGCCAAGTTCGCTGCAGCGGGAAAGACCAGCAGCAAGAAGGATCTGGGCATGATCGCCGCCTCCTACGGCGGTGTCTACGTCGGGCAAGTCTCCATGGGGGCCAACCCGGCTCAGACGGTGCGGGTGTTCCGCGAAGCCGAGTCGTGGCGTGGGCCGTCGCTGATCCTGGCCTACAGCCATTGCATCGCGCACGGGATCGAAATGGAAACGGGCATGAGCCACCAGAAGGATCTGGTCAAATCCGGATTCTGGCCCCTGTACCGCTTCGACCCCCGCAAAACGCGCGACGGCGGCAGACCGTTCCAACTGGACAGCCGCAAACCGACCCTGGCCTTCAAAGAAGTGGCAGCCAAGGAAGCTCGTTTTGCCATGCTCGCACGGACCAATCCGGAGCAAGCGGAACTTCTCATGAAATTGGCTCAACAGGACATCGATGACCAGTGGCACTACTACGAGCAACTGGCAGGCGTCGAACGTGTTACCGCGGGAAGCAACGGAGGAAACTAACGTGAGCGTGGATCTCTCTACGAAATACCTTGGTCTGACATTGAAAAATCCGCTGGTCGCTTCGGCCAGCCCGCTGACGGGCGAGTTGGATTCGCTGCGGCGTCTGCAAGATGCCGGCGCGTCGGCCGCCATCTGGCCCTCCCTGTTCGAAGAGCAAATCGAGCACGAGCAGATGGAAATGGACCGGCTGTATACGGTCGGGGCCAACTCCTACGCCGAATCGCTCAGCTATTTCCCGGAACCCGAAGACTATCGCACGGCGCCCGGAGATTATCTGAAAGATCTGACCGCCGCCAAACAGGCCCTGGATATCCCCTTGATCGGCAGTCTAAACGGCTCATCCCGAGGTGGCTGGGTCCGTTATGCCAAGCTGATCGAGGAGGCCGGGGCCGATGCGCTCGAGCTGAATATCTACTTCGTCGCGACCGATGCGGAAATGGCCAGCGCCGAAGTGGAACAGCGGTATGTCGATTTGGTGGCCGATGTCAAACAGTCGCTGGGAATTCCGTTGGCCGTCAAAATCGGCCCCTATTTCAGCGGACTGCCGCACTTTGCCAAACAGTTGGTCGAAGCCGGCGCGAACGGGCTGGTCCTGTTTAACCGTTTCCTCGAACCGGATGTCGATTTGGAAAACCTCCAATTCCATCCCAGCCTGCTGTTGAGTAGCCGCGCGGAATTGCGCCTGCCCCTGCGCTGGATCGCCATCCTCCGCGACCAATTGGATTGCGCGCTGGCCGCTACCAGCGGCGTGCATTGCACGGAAGATGTCGTCAAGGCCCTGCTGGTCGGTGCCGACATCACCATGATGGCCTCGATCCTGCTGCAGCGCGGAGCCGCTTATCTGACGCAAATGGCCCAAGAACTCGAAAACTGGTTGGAAGAGCATGAATACCAATCGGTCGAACAGCTCAAGGGCAGCATGAGTCGGGTTCACTGTTCCGATCCCAGTCAGCTGGAGCGGGCCAATTACATGAAAGCCCTGGTTTCCTACACCGACGCCGTCTAAACGGCAAGCGGAAGGTACCCCAAGTTCATCCTGGGGGGTTGCCGAAGCCATCGGCAGCCCCCCGTTTGTTTTAACCCAGCCAAAAACCAGTCCCCAACCCCGCCAGCCACCGTCCAACCCCGTCCGACACCGTCCAACCCCATCCGACACCGTCCAACCCCGTCCGATACCGTCCGACCCGTCCGTTTGGAAATCGATCTTGCCATGTTTCCGTTCAGTGGCTACTAAGGATCGCAACCATGGGCTGCCTGATGTTCCGGTGGGCAACAACGTGGCTCCGGTCGCGGGGCCTTGAACGTAACCGGTTCCCCGGCTGCTGCAGGATCCCCTTGTCGTGCGAAAACCTGTCTCTCTTTCTCGCTGCGCGCTCCTTGTCGCCAGTCTGCAGCTGGCTACCCTTTCGGGGTGCGCGACGGTCACGACTGGCAGCAGCCAGTGGGAGATCCTGAACGCGGGCGATCTCACTCGAGTG
>SLMF01000009.1 GCA_007133715.1 Planctomycetaceae bacterium | reverse complement strand
ATCGGGGGAGACCTTCGGTCGGCGGGTTGCTCGGTCAGAGACCGGCCACAGCGCTTCGGGAACCGGGACAGCCGCGACGAACGCGACTGCAATTTCGGGCAGAAACTTAGGCGACGGACCAGCTGGCAAGAAGCCGCGGTGGGAGCCGGAAGCGGCGCCCCGAGGCGGCGGGCGGCGGGCGGCCGTGGCTGGCACCGCGTCCCCGTGCGAGGTGGACCGAATGGGCGCGTCGCGGGAACGCCGCGTGTGTTGTTCCGAGGTACCGAGGAGTCACCCGATGGGGCTGCGAGATCGGTTCTCCCAGTGGTTGGCGGCGTGGCAACGCAAACGCTCGTTGGGCCACCGCGGCGAAACGCTCGCGGCCCGCTTCCTGAAAAAAAAAGGCTACCGGATTCTCGCTCGCTCCGATCGGCAGCGCTTGGGCGAAATCGATCTGATCGCTCTGGACGTCCGTACCCTCGTGTTTGTCGAAGTCAAAACCCGTCGCTCCCACGAGAAAGGGCATCCGGCGGATGCGGTCGATCAGGCCAAGCAACGTCGCTTGACCCGCTTGGCCTTGATGTACCTGAAAAAAAATGGCTTGCTCGAGCATCCGGTCCGTTTCGACGTGGTGGCCATCACGTGGGGAGAACCGCGGCAGGCGGCCGACATCCAGCATTACCGCCACGCTTTCGAAGCCACTGGCAGCGGCTCCTGCTTTTCCTGAGGGCACGAGTTGCCTCCGAAGATGCGTGGGAGAATCACCGTCGCCAGCGGCCCCGAAATGGTTTTCGGCGTGAGACTTGCCATGCCCGTGGTGCGTCAATCTATAATATCGGGAATGCGGGACGTACCTCCGTGCGTGAACTCCGCTTTCCGCCGGCTTCGAATTCACTCCGCGAAGGGATGCACCCCATGGCGAAACGACGCTGCTCACCCCGTCACAAACAACACGGTCCGCGATCGCGGCGGTTGCACTGCGAGCGACTCGAATCGCGGTGGATGCTGTCCGGCATCGCAACTCAGGTTTTCGGCGTGTCGGAGTGGTCCGCTCCGCTCCCGGTAGATTCATTCGAACGGGGGGAATTGGATTCAGGTTTTGGAGGGGTAAATGGCTTGCTTTCGGCCGGTCCGGGGATCGAGCGGTTGGTGGCGGAACCGAGCCAAGTGACCGCCGCGGGGACGTTGAAGCTGACGGCCGAAGGGGTCGACGGCTCGGCAGCTCGGGTGGCCTTTTACCGGGACCTGAGTGGCACGGGCGAATTGAGTTTCGGGAATGACAGTTTTGCCGAGGCCGTCGAACTGGGGCCCCTCACCGCGTCGCAGCAATGGCAGGAGCTGACGATTCATGACGCCGACGACGAAGACCACTTCCGCTTCGAAATCCTGCCCTCGGGCGATCAGTACCGTTTCGAGTTTCAATTCGCTCAACCGGCGGGCGATTTTCAAGTCGATTTGTACGACAGCATGGGAGAATATCTGGAAAGCGCGTATTCGTTGACCGATCGCTCGCAGTTGGATCTGCGCGGCTTGCCACCCGGATCATACTCTTTGGTGGTATCCAGTCTCGGAAATGTCGGGCGTTACGACATGGCGATCGTTTCGGTTTCGTCGATCGCGCCCGATCGATTCGAACCGAACACGGATTTCGCCAGCGCGCACGACTTAGGCTCGGTGACCAGCCCCCGAACCTGGAACGGGTTGACGCTGCACGAGCGGTTCGAGGGCGATTATTTTCGCTTTGAAATCCAGCCGGATCAGGACGCCTTCGAGTTCCAGATGCAAGTGAACAATCCGCCGCCCGGCTTCCTGTTCCTTTCGGCCAGTGTCTTTGCCGAAGGCTCGTCGGGCAGCCGTGAAGCATGGAGCTGGACCACGGGCGAGGTGCGGTTGCCGTTGCAGGGACTCGAGCCGGGCCCCCATTTCCTGGTGCTTTCCAGCAACAGCCCGATCCCCAGCTACAGTTTGTCATTGCGTGCCGCCGAGCCGGTTCAGCCGGATCGCTTCGAACCGAACGACACCTTTGCGACCGCCCATTCGCTGGGTGCGATCCGTGGCCCGCGAAGCCTGCCCGATTTGACGATCCACGACGTCTTCGACGAAGACATGTTCCACTTTGAGATCGTGCCCAACCAGGATGCTTACGCCATCGAGGTCCACTTTGGTTACGAGCGGGCCGATTTCGACATCACCTTGTTTAACGCCGACCAAACACCCATCCGGTCGGCAAGTAGCTGGGCCAGCGGAAGGGCTCGCCTGGGCTTGCAGGGCTTGAAACCCGGCTTCTACTACGCCAGCGTGTTCCCGACGGACGAGTGGATCGACCATTACGATTTCTCGATTGTGGCGGCGGGGCCGATCAAGCCGGATCGTTTCGAGCCCAACAACCGTCTGCCGACCGCGTATTCCTTGGGCACGATCACCGGGCCGAACTCTTGGGACGATCTGACGCTGCATGACCACGAAGATATCGATCTGTTTCGGTTCGAGCTACCGCCGGGAGATGGGGCGTACGAATTTGAGATTGTCTTTCAGGAGGAGCACGCGAATTTCGATGTGTCGATTGTCGACGAAAACGATCAATGGGTTCGGCTGGCGGGCAGCTGGGGGCGTGGGCGAGCGCAGGTCGGGCTGCAAGGGCTGGAACCGGGCACTCATTATCTGGAAATCGTCAGCTGGGACGGGCAGGTGGGGACTTACCAGCTGGCGGTGCGAAAAGCCGATCCGATCCCGCCCGACCGTTTCGAGGCGGACCAGCGGTTGGGCGTGGACGCCAGCGGCAGCGACGGCTGGAGTTGGACCGGCACCACCACGGGGTGGCCGGGAGGCAGCCATACGGTATTCGCGGTGGCCCAGGACGATGACGGCGTGTGGGGGCCGCCCGTCAGCGCGACCGTGCAGATCGGTTCTTGGCAGAATCCCCGCAATCGGTTCGATGTCAACGACGATGGGGTCGTGTCTGCGATCGACGTCTTGCTGATTTTGAACGAGATCAATCTTTCGGGAACGGGACCGCTGCCGCCCCGCACCGCGGAGAATCAGCACTTGGGCTATCTGGACGTGAATGGCGACGGCAATTTGACGCCGCTCGATGCGTTACAGGTGATCAATCACATTAACTATGGTATGGAAGGCGAGGCCGTCAGTGGCGGTTCTGCGGAGGGGGAAGCGGGGTGGCTGTTTCCCATGGGTAGGGCAGTGGCCGGGGACGAGACGCTGGTCCAGCCGGATCGCTCCTCGCTGCCCGCGTCCCACGGCCCGCCGGATACCGTCCCCCACACGGAACGGGGCGAACGGTCGCGTCCGGCCAGCCGCCGTTTGACGCAAGGGATAACGTCCCGGCTGTCAGGGAGTTCGGGCCGCGATCAGCCTCCGGCTGCGGCTGGGTTCGAGCTTTTTGACCACCGGTGGGAGCTTTTCGAAGACATGGAGGAATTCCTGCACGGTTTGAGCTGATGATCCTGCTAACTCTCCAAGATATTTGCAAACGTTTTGGGCCCGAACCGGTGCTGGACGGCGTGAGTTTCGACCTGCGTGCGGGCGAGCGCGTCGGTCTGGTCGGGCCCAATGGGACTGGAAAGACCACCCTGTTGAAGATTATCGCGGGGCAGGAAGAACCGGATCGGGGAAGTGTCGAACTGGCGTCGGCTGCGCGACGCGGGTTTTTGGAACAACATCCCGAGTTTTCCGACGAACGTACGTTGTGGCAAGAGGCTCGAGAAGCCCTCCGCGAATTGATCGACTTGGCAGCCGATGCGGAACGGGTCGCAGCCGACATGGCTCAGACTCGGGACCCGAACCAGCGGCAACGGCTGGGCGAACGCTTTGATCTCCTGCAACACGAATTGCAGCGCCGCGATGCATATCAGCTGGATCACAAGATCGAGCGGGTTCTGACCGGTCTGGGCTTTGGCCCCGAAGCGTTCGAGCAACCTGTTTCCCAATTGAGCGGCGGCCAGCAGAATCGTCTGTTGCTGGCTCAGTTGCTGTTGCAACAGCCGGATCTGCTGCTGTTGGATGAACCGTCGAACCATTTGGATCTGGAAGCCACCGAATGGTTGGAGAACTACCTGGTCGAGTCGTCTCAAGCTCTGATTTTGGTCAGCCACGATCGCTACTTTTTGGATAAGGTGACCACTCGCACGCTGGAGTTGTTTCGCAGCACGGTCGACCCCTATTCGGGAAACTACTCGGCCTACCAACGCCAGAAGGCGGAACGGTTGGTGGTTCAGCGACGGACTTATGAGCGGCAGCAGGCGGAGATTGCCAAGTTGGAGGATTTTGTCCGCCGTCACCGATATGGCCAGAAGCACGCGCAGGCCCAGGATCGGCAGCGCAAGCTGGAGCGGATGGAAGCGGTAGCCCCGCCCCGCGAAATCGTGGCACCTCCGATGGGATTTATTACCCCCGAACGTGCTGGCGACGTGGTGCTGCGGGTCGAAGGTTTGGCCAAAGCTTTCGAGCAGTCGCTGTTCCAAAACCTGACGTTTGATGTACAACGCGGCGAGACCTGGGGAATTCTCGGGCCGAACGGCTGCGGGAAAACGACCTTGCTCCGCTGCCTGTTGGGCCAACAAGCGCCGGACGCGGGTCGCGTGGTATGGGGTACCGGCGTGCGTTGCGGTTACTTTGATCAACAGCTCCGCTGCCTGGATCCCGATATGCCGGTGGTCGAGGCGATTCGGCCTGCGCACAAAGAGTTTGTCGAGCAACAGCGACGGGACCTGCTGGCCCGGTTTGGCATAACGGGCGACATGGCATTCCAGCGGGTGGGCCAGTTAAGTGGTGGCGAACGGAATCGGGCGGCGTTGGCCATGTTGGCGGCCTCGGACGCGAATCTGTTGGTGCTGGATGAACCGACGAACCACTTGGATTTGTGGGCGCGCGAGGCATTGGAAGCGGCACTTCGCCGGTTTGACGGGACGGTGGTGTTTGTCAGTCATGACCGTTTCTTCCTCAATCGGCTGGCCGATCACCTCCTGATTGTGGAGTCAGATCGCTTTCGCGTGATCGAAGGGAACTACGAGACCTATCTGCATTTGGCACGTT
>SLMF01000110.1 GCA_007133715.1 Planctomycetaceae bacterium | reverse complement strand
TGGGGGTCGGACTGCAGGGGATGCTGCGCTTGATCTTCAAGCACACAATAGAAGGTCCGATCATTCTTGGTAGAACACGACACATAGGAGGGGGCGTGTTTTGCGCTGAAGATAAGCGTACCGCATGAGACCAGAAGCCACGGATCGAACACGGATGAAACACGGACCCAATAATCTGCCGAAAATCCAAGCTGGCAAAACAGGCACACAAGCCCGCAGCCAGCCCGCGGAGCGGGCGACCGGCTGTAGCCGGGGGTGTCTACCCCTGGGAGACTTCCCGAATGCTGCCATAATTAACGGCTGTTTCCACCCCGAATGCGAAATCAAGGAGCCCGATTGTGAAATCGCTTGCCAACGCCGCGCAAGTGGCAGCAGTGCTTCTCGGAATGTTCGTCGCAATACCGGCGGCGAGCGAAGTCACCCTGGTGCGGGAGAGCGAATCCCGCGCGGTGGTGGTAACGGCCGACGAGCCCACGTCCACCGCGCGGTACGCCGCCGAGGAACTGGTGCGCCACGTGAAGAAGGCCACCGGCGCGCGGCTGGCTATCGTGGCCGAATCGGACGCGACGGCGGATGCGACATCGCGAGTGTATGTGGGCGCGACGCAAGCGGCACGACGGCTACGTGATGCCCCACTTCGAGACGCGGCAGTCGGCCGCGTTCTTCCAGTTCGCCTACGCGCACGGGATGGAAGGCGCACGGTTCGATTCGCTCACCGGGCAATGGGCCGTCCACGGCCCCCGGCTTTACATGCACCTGCGCCTGTTGAACAAGCCGGAACTGGAAATCGAGGAGATCCGCCGCGAGTATTTTTCGGCGTTCGGCCCGGCCGCCGACGCGGTCCGACGCTACTGTGACTACTGGGAAGACTATGCGGTCGCCAACATGCTGCGTTTCATCGAATGGTTCGGTGACGCTCACCCCTGGATGCGTTACCGCTCCTATCCGCTGTACGCCCACCGGGCGTTTCCGCCCGAGGTGTTCGCGCCCGCCGCCGCCTTGCTGGACGAGGCCCGGACGGAAGCCCGCAAAGATCCCTTGCCCGAATATGCCCAGCGGGTGGAGTTTTTGCAAGCCGGGCTGAAACACGCCCAACTGACCGCGCGTCTGGCAAGCCTGTTCGACGGCAGCCGGAACGTTCCGCCCGCTCAACAGGACGAGGCCAAACAAGCCCTGGCTGAACTGGTGCGGTTCCGCAAGCAGCACGAGCAACTCTATTTCTCCGACCTGTTGTGGGTCACCAACTATTGGGAACGCCCGCGTGTGAACGTGGATGCGTTGCTGAAAGACTGACAACCAGCGACGTGCTCGACCGGAAGGTGTTTGACATGAAGACCACCGCAATGCGGCCGGCAGGAGTCACGAATTTGCTCGTCAACGCGGCCAGGGCCCCCCTGAGTTGCCGGTAGGGGAGCCGGCGGATCGGGACCAGGTTCGTTTGGCCGACTTCACGGACCGGGATCTCGATGTGCCCGCGGGGAATCTTCCCAGTTTCCCCTTGCCTTATTACCAGGCCCATTTTCACAGGCTGGCCAACGCCGTGGTGGAGGAATCCGGCCGAAAGGCAAAAACCTGCCGGAGGGCCATAGAAATCCCATGCAGAAGCTGCGGTCTTGGCGGCCCGCGGACTGAACGACCGGACCGTGAATCTCGCTGCTTGACAAAGAACCAAGCACGAAGAGCAAAGAACTGCTGGCAGACCCAACGGGGCGGCCAGGAAGGAAGAATACGTCTCAGGCCCACCGGATGCTGGCATCTGCCAAGAAATTACGGTCGCGTTCGTCGCGACTGTAATTTCTTGCCAGATGCTTAGTTCGGTGTTCGTAGTTCGTGGTTGGTTTTGTTCTTTGAATAGCCGTTCGCCATGCTTTGTCGCCTGGCCCAGCGTTCATCCGTGTTCCCTCCGTGGCTCCATTTCCCTACGGTGGGTGCGATACGCTCCGACTGCAGTGACCGGTGATCAACAGGGCCACAACAAGCGTTTCGCTTTCCACTCGGTGCTCTCTGTGTTCTCTGTGGTTCCCTCCCCTCGCATAGGGATGAAGGAGTGGTCGGTACAAATCAGCCCAGGGCACAGACCTGCGGCCCCACTTTGAATCCTTCGCAGACGCTTACGTACCCCTCTGTTCGTCCAATGAGTGGACCCGTATCATGTGTGTGGCTGGGCCGAGTCACATGGCCTCTCTCGGCTCCCCGAAACGGAAGACAAAAAGTCGAGGAGGTTGGTTCCGTGAGCGAGCAAGCAGCGCTGCATCGCCAGTGGCGAATTCTCGAACGGCTGGCGGGCCACGGACCCGGGCTCTCCGTCGACGATCTGGCACGCGATCTCGAAGTCACTCCCCGCACCATTCGCCGGGATCTGCAAACATTCAAAGCGGTCGGTCTCTCGATCCGCGAAAACACGGCCAGACACGGTCGCAAAATCTACCGGTTGGAACGCTGGACAGCCGGTGACCAACGGGCATTCACCTTTGATGAAGCCTTCGCCTTGTACCTGGGCCGACAATTCCTCCAACCCCTGACCGGCACCCTGATCGGGATGGCAGCCGAGTCGGCCTTCGCCAAAATCCGTGACTCGCTGGGCCAGTCCGCTCTCAACTATCTGCGACGCATGCAGCACGCCGTTCACGATACGCCCTTCGGGTTCGCCGACTATACCCGCCACGCCGATATCCTGGACGCCCTGCTGATCGGCATCGAAGATCGCCGTGTCATCCGGCTGACCTACCAATCGCAACGAGCGGCCCGGCCCAGCAGCTATTCGATCCACCCCTACCGCCTGACCCGCTACCAGGGTTCACTCTACCTGATCGGACGCAAAGCCGCCGAGCCGGGAATACGCACCTGGCGCGTGGACCGCATCGCGGTGGCGGAACCGGACGAGACCCGATTCATGGTACCTGCCGACTTGGACCTGGACGCCCACTTCGCCGGTTCGTTCGGGATCTACGATGGCGACCAGCCCTGCACGGTACGGATCTGGATCGCCGCGGCTCGAGCTCGCTACGTTCAAGAAAAACACTGGCATTCCAGCCAGCGGCTCGACCCGCTTCCCGACGGCAGTTTGACCATCACATTCGATTTGACCAGCACGGTGGAAGTGAAAAGCTGGCTCCTCGGCTTCGGCCGCGACGCCGAACTCTTGGAACCCGCCTGGCTACGAAGCGAACTGAGCGACGAGTTCCACGAGCTGGCGAGCCGCTACCGACGTCCGATCCAGCCCCACCCCTCTTCCGACTCCCCAAAAAAACCAAACGGGCTTGACGCCACCTGTCCACCTGACCGTTTACAATCAACACGTCCCCCGCCCCGCCAATCCCAACACCCAACGGAGTGAGGCGGGCAAGGGAACCCGACGCCGAAATCCATTTTCAACCAAAACGATCCTCATCACCGGCCGAATCACCCGAAATTTGGGAATACATGAAGAAAAACCCGACTTCTAGTGTATAGTCGTTACGAAAAACAAGCGTATTATGCGATATCGGAATCGGCACAGTGAATTGACGGGCGAAGCGGAAAGCAGGAGAAACAGTTCGCCGTCCGGCGTGGCCTTGCCGGGAATCGGGCCATGTCTGGCACTTGACAAGTTCGATTCCCGTCCGTTCCAATGTGCCTGCCGTTCGCGGTAGTCTTTCGGAGGTATTGCCGACACCCGTGAACGACCGCGCAAACGGAAGCCCCCGAAAAATGAAACCCGCAATGTGAGCGAAGGGGAGCCCGAATGACATTCGACGACCTGTTCATCAAGGCCACGGGCATCAAGCGAGGTCCGTTTCCATACCAGCGCGGGTTCGCCATGGCCGACGAATCCTGGCCCGTAGTGTGTGTCCCGACCGGCTTGGGAAAAACGGCCATGGCGATTCTGGGCTGGGTTTGGCGCCGACGATTCAGCGCAACAGCCACCCAAAAGAAAACACCCCGCCGACTGGTGTACTGTCTCCCGATGCGGGTGTTGGTCGAACAGACTCGCGACGAGGTCATCCGCTGGCTCCACGCCCTCGATCTGCTGGCCGGAACCATACAAATCGACGAAGCCAAACAACCCCTGCCCGACACCTACCAACCGCCAACAGTCTCCACAAAAACAGACGCTCGAATTGCGGTGTATACACTGCGGGGTGGTGAGCAAAGTGAGGACTGGGACCTGCATCCCATGTCTGACGCTGTTTTCATCGGCACGCAGGACATGCTTCTGTCAAGGGCACTGAATCGCGGCTATGGCATGAGCCGTTACCGTTGGCCGATGCATTTTGGCTTGCTGAACAACAACTGCGTATGGATCTTCGATGAGGTGCAACTGATGGATGTCGGGGCGGCGACAAGCGCACAGTTGCAGGCTTTTCGGCGCAAGCTGGGAACTGCAGAATCGGTGCATTGTGTGTGGATGTCCGCCACGCTTGAATCGGGCTGGTTGGACACCGTTGATTTTGACATGGCTTGGTTAAGTGAGCCGCTTGGTCTGACGGAAGAGGACCTGCAGCTTGGGCCGGCGAAAAATCGCCACGAAGCGGTGAAACCTCTTGAGCGAGCCACGGCGAGCATAAGGCAATCTGGCGCCGTCGCCCGAGTTGTTCTGGAAGCCCACCAAACCGGCACGCGAACGCTCGCCGTTTTCAATACGGTCGATCGGGCAATCGAGGTCTGTGCTGCGATCAAGAAACAGTCATCACTCAGACCCGTGCTGATTCATTCAAGGTTTCGCCCGTTGGACCGCCGAGAAAAGATGCGCCAACTGTTGGCCGATCCGCCCGCAGAAGGAATGATCGCCATCACAACACAGGTGGTAGAAGCGGGCGTCGATGTTTCCGCGAAGACATTGTTGACAGACTTGGCGCCGTGGTCCTCGTTGGTGCAGCGATTCGGGCGGTGCAATCGCTGTGGAGAGTTTAATACGACAAGGGATGCTCGTGTCGGCTGGTTCGATTGGATGACCCGTGAGCAGTTCCAATCGCAGTATATCGAAGACCAGCAGAGCAAGGGCAAAAAAATACCCAAAGAGGAAGACGTTGACGAAAAGTACGCCAGCTACCTTGAC
>SLMF01000758.1 GCA_007133715.1 Planctomycetaceae bacterium | reverse complement strand
GCTCGATTGCCCGGCTGGCCCGCCTGCTTGGGTTGCAGCGGCAGCCAGAGCATGGCGATCAAGGAGCTGCCCCGAAGGAACCGGCCGCCGATGATCCGGCCGCTGGGATCCAGGTTCAGCACGTAATGAAAGTGTTTCACGTCATAGTTCTTCGGGGCGCTGTCGTACTCCCGACTGGTGTCCCGAACATAGGCCAGATTCAACCGCACTTCGACCATCTGGCTCGAAATGCGGACCGAGTCCGAATTGTAAGCGTAGACCGGATAATTCCATTTCTGCTCGCCCGGATCCGCCTCCATGCCCAAGCCGTGGCTCCCGCGGCCCAACCAATTGGCGAGCACCACGTGAAATACGCCGGCGCTGATATTGCCTCCCGAACCGGAAAGATCGACCACATCGTTGAAAATGTACAGCTCGGCGAGCAAGCCTTTGATGTCCGACGGAGTGAACACGACATCGCGATAGCGGACCGAATGCTGGGGTTCGGCGTGCCGGATGGCGGCTGCGGCCCAACCGTTGCAATGACCCGACCAACTGGGGACCTCCATCCGCGGACGCCGGATCGCGCGGAACGGCCCCCGACGCTCTGCAGGCGCTTTCCATCGCTCGTTGTCCTGCTCTTCCCAGTCACTTGCCAGAGTTCGCCCCAGATGAAACGCGCGGTCGTATTTCCGCATCGACTGAATGGTGCCGCCATAATTGTCGGGATATATATAGCCGGAATACGGGATCTGATGAGACGGCACACTGCCACTGGCGGGCAACGCGTCGAATCGCCACTCGAAATCGGTACCCCAGTATCGCCGGAAAACCTGGTTCTGCTTCTGAACGTCTTGTGGCGGTATGATGGAACCTGCGGCGGTCGTGCCGAGCAACAGGGCGCATACAACCGTGAATCCCATGATTGACTCCGGGTAGATGAACGTTGGGCAGGTGAACTCACCTGGCGGTATCGGAAACGACCTTGAGCAACGGTCGTAGGAGGGACACATGTCTTTATCTTCTTCGACTCGGGGCGTTTTTCCCCGGCTACCGATCGAAGGCAATATGCGGATTTTCGCTGTTCACGGTTCGCTTATACCACTTTTACCAGCGTTACCGGAAATGCGTCACCGGGTCTCTTCCGCGGCAATCTTCGCGTCTCCCTTCCATTTTCACGGAGGCGTACAAGCCCCCGATTCGGATTGACGCTGGGGAACGGCACCCTAACTTAGGGACCCATTTTCAGCCAGTCCCTGAGTAGCTTGGAAGGGTAGCGGTGCAAGATAAGCTCCCGAGCGTTATACTGCCTGCATTTCCCAACCTGACACCCCCTGCGATTTTCCATGCCACGAAAGGCTCCGATGCGCTACTCCCCCCTCCTGGCCCACAACCTCCGCGTGGTCGCTTGGCTGCTGCTGGCGATCGTGCTGCCCGGCACCCCCGGTTCGGCCGATGCCTTGCCGAACCCCCATCCCCGCGCGTTGATTCTGGGAGATGCCCTGGAACGGTGGGATTTTTCCGATGGTGCACAGGGTTGGCAGGCCGTGAATGACTGTGTGCTCGAGCCGCGCGAGGGGATATTGCACATCGAATCCCTCGGCGTCGACCCGTACTTAACAACACAGGTGGCGACCGACCACAGCGAATTGGCGGTCCGGATTCGCATGCGTTTGGAAACCAGGGGAGACGGGCAGTTCTTTTGGGCCAGCCAGCAGAGCCCGGGTTTCGCGGCAGACCGCGAGGCCACGTTCCCGCTGAATCACGATGGCCAATGGCACGAGTACACGGTGCCGTTGCAAACCGACGGCGGGCTGACAGCGCTGCGTTTGGATCCGGGGATGGCGGAAGGGCAGATCCAGGTGGACTGGATCGAGTTGCTGATCGGCAGCTTCCATCCTTTGGAAATCGTCCGGCTGGAGACCATCGATCAGGAACAACTCCACGTGGTGGTGCGCAACCACGCCCCGTCGCCGCAGGAAGCTCGGGTGAACGACCAGCTCGTGATGCTGGCTGCGGCCAGCGACACCGCGGTTCCCTTGACCCTGCCGCCGGGCAAACCGTTGGTCTCGCTGTCGGTGACCGTAGCCGGTTCCAGTCTGCCCGCGATTGAGCGGCAGTTCTGGTTGTATCGGATGTCCGACCCGGCGGAGGAACTGGTGCGTGAGCTGCCGGGAGTCACGGTTCACATCGCTCGCGACGGTTCGCACGCC
Organism: Planctomycetaceae bacterium; assembly: GCA_007133715.1. Classification (GTDB taxonomy): domain Bacteria; phylum Planctomycetota; class Planctomycetia; order Pirellulales; family Pirellulaceae; genus SLMF01. Next base: position 2,849 of record SLMF01000758.1, on the reverse strand, counting down.
CGGCTGGTGCAGGAGGGAAGCGAGGTGGCTGTGCTGGCTCCCTTGGTTCATTTCGAGGGCCGATTGCCGAGCTTGCAGTTGCAGGAACGGGACGCATGGCCGCTGGAGTTTTCCGGCGACGGGGTGCGTTTGGCCCTCGATTCGACGGAGAACGGCGAGTTGACGATCCGGATCGACAGCCAGCGCCAGGTGGAAGGGCCGGTCGTACGCACCTTCGGCGGTTTGGAGCAAGGTTTATTGTCAGGCGTCGAGTACTTGGGGCGGGGCGAGCAATCCAGTTCGCGGTTGGACATCGAGACCGACGCGCGCCTGCGTTTCGAACCCGATCCGATGCACGTCACGATGCCGTTGATGGCCTTCGTGACCGATCGCACCAGTGTGGCTCTGCTGTGGGAGGATATGGAACTGCAGCCCACGTTTGCGACCCCGGACTTTATCGACTACTCCCCGGGCCACCGGATGTCGTTGAAGGGGCGTCGGATCGGAATCACGCTGCGGGTGGCCGAGGGCTGGACGGCCGGCGGCAGGTTGGAAGACGCCATTCTGTGGGCGGTGCAGCAGCGTGGTCTGCCGCCTGTTCCCGAGGCGCCCCGCACGCGGGAAGCCCAGATGGAGCTGTCGCTGTCCGCTTTTCGGGGAGCCGCCTATGACCCGGAGACCGGCGGTTGGTTCCATGCGGTGTTGCCCGGAGTGCGAAGCATGCCGGAGCGAGGGGCACCGCTGGCCGATTGCGCTTCCGCCATTTTTCGGATTACGGGCGAAATGCCGCCTGTCGAACGACTGCAATTGGGCGGCGCCCACGTCCGCAACTCGACCAGCTTCCTGGTCAGCGGTCGCGCCGCGCAGTGGCTGCAGATCATCGATGGCCAAGCGTCTCAGCTGCGTCGCAACCAACTGCCGGACGGGTCTTACCGTTATGACGGCAAATTCCTGCGGGGGCACTTCGAGGATACGGCCAGCGGATTTTGCGCCCGGCCGGCGTTCGTGCTGCTGGAACACGCGCGGTATACCGGCAACCAGGAATCGCGAGACGCCGCCCTCCGCACCTTGGAATTCATCCGGCGATTCCGGACACCCCGTGGCTCGCAAACCTGGGAAATCTCCCTCCACACGCCCGACGTGCTGGCCTCCGCCCAGCTGGTCTGGGCCTACGTCCGCGCCTACGAACTGACGGGCGACCCCGCACATCGCGAGGCCGCACGCCGCTGGGCGATCACCGGACTGCCCTTCGTCTACCAGTGGTCCAACCAACCGATCATGACCTACGCTACGATCGCCGTGTACGGTGCCACGCATTGGCGGCAACCCGTCTGGATCGGGTTACCCGTGCAGTGGTGCGGAACGGTCTACGCGCACGCGCTGCTGATGCTGGCAGAGCACGACCAGACCCTGGATTGGCGGAAGCTGGCCAAAGGCATTCTGATCAGTGCCGAACAGCAGCAGTACACCGACGGGCCGTCCCAAGGCTGTTTGCCGGACGTGTTCCAGCTGGAAACGCAAATGCGATTGCCCTACGACATCAATCCCAGTGTCCTGGTCCAGTTGCGGCTGCAGATCGAAGGGCACCAAGCGGGGTTGGCGGTCGCCGCGGACGAACAGCACCGCGTGGTCAGCCCCTTTCCCGTCCAACTGCACGAGGGACACGCGAGGATCCAGGCGAAAGAAGGCCTGCAGTACCAGATCCTGGTGGATGGCGAGCGGATTGTCGATATCACGTCGCAAGGCGAGGATATCGTTTCGCTCGGAGACCCTTAACGGCCCTCCCTTCCAATTGTCAGGAAACCCCAACCAACCATGACCGACGACGCACCCGATCTGACCAATTTGGCATGTCCCGTGCCCCGAACCGATCCGGCCACGATCCAAATGGCGCATGGCGGTGGGGGCCGGCGCATGCACCAATTGATCGAAGACGTCTTGCTTGCGGAATTCGCGGACGTCTCGCGTTCGGGGCCGGCGCACGACAGCGCCGTCCTGAAATGGGAGGGCCACCGTTTGGCGTTCACCACGGACAGCTTCGTGGTCAGTCCCCTGTTCTTTCCCGGCGGTGACATCGGCAAACTGGCGGTCTGCGGCACGGTGAATGATTTGGCGATGGCCGGTGCGGAGCCGCGTTGGTTGAGCTGCGCGCTGATCCTGGAAGAAGGTCTGCCGATGGACACGTTGCGGCGGGTGATCGCCTCCATGCAAGCCGCGGCTGCCGAAGCGGGCGTGGCGATTGTGACGGGCGACACCAAAGTGGTCGACCGGGGCAAGGGCGACGGGATTTTCATCAACACGGCAGGCGTGGGCACCGTTCCCCCGGGGATCGACGTGTCGCCCGCCCGCATCCGCGTTGGGGATCGGATCGTGGTCAGTGGCGATCTGGGACGCCACGGGATCGCCATCATGTCGGTCCGGGAAGGCTTGGAATTCGAGGGGGCGTTGAGCAGCGATTGTGCGAGCCTGGCCGATTTGGTCGGGGCGTTGCGAGCCTTAGGCAGCGATCTGCACTGTCTCCGCGATCTGACCCGCGGCGGACTGGCGGCTGCGCTCAGCGAGCTGGCGGAACAAGCTGGGGCCGGGATCCGGTTGGACGAGGCCCAGATCCCGATCGAACCGCAAGTGGCGGGCGCTTGCGAATTGATGGGGCTGGACCCCTTGTACGTGGCCAACGAAGGACGCCTGGTGGCGTTCGTCGCCCCGCCCGCCCTGGACACCGCCCTTGAAATCCTCGCCTCGCATCCCGCAGCACCCGCACCCGCCTGCATTGGCCAAGTCGTCGAAGGCCCCGCCGCCGTCGTCGAATTACGCAATGAATGGGGAAGCGGCCGCCTACTGGACCTGCTCTCCGGCGAACAAATGCCCCG
>SLMF01000087.1 GCA_007133715.1 Planctomycetaceae bacterium | reverse complement strand
TTGGGGGTATTTCAAGTTAGAACGCGGCATACACCACCCCCTAGACCAACGCCGCTACTTCAGGGTATCCGGCATTCCCATTTCACCCCCGCCACCCCGCCCAAAATCCGTTGATCACCAAAATTTTGCGCTGGCGGCTTTCGGTACTTGTGCCTTAAGTGACGTGCTCATCATGCTTTACGTCAAAAAAGTTCGTCTTGACGGGCGACGTAGTCCAGGTATAATTCGGACGTCTGGCAAATTCGGTAAACTCGGGGAAACCGGACAAGCTTACCGTTTGGACGAACTCCGGGAATTGTGAGGTTTGAGCATATCACGAAGTCTTGTCTATCGGGGATAGCTAAGGACTAGCTAGATTGGCTAGGAAGGATTGTTCTGGGTCATGAGCACAAAAACTGTTTTTACGACGGGCGAAGCCGCCAAGATTTGCAAAGTCAGTCAGCAGACGATCATTCGTTGCTTCGACAATGGCACCTTGAAGGGGTTTCGTGTTCCGGGTAGCCGCTTTCGCCGCATCCCGCGCGATCATCTGTATGCCTTTATGAAAGATAACGGCATCCCCACCGATACCCTGGAGAGCGGGAAACGCAAGGTGTTGATCGTCGATGACGACGAGGAGCTGGTCGAGCTGCTGAGCGACGTGTTTGCGCGGGATTCGCGGTTTGAAATCCGCACCGCCAACAATGGTTTCGCCGCCGGAATGGCGGTCAAGGAGTTCCGACCGGACTTGGTGGTGCTGGATGTGATGCTGCCGGACATCAATGGCAAAGAGGTTTGCGAGCGAGTCCGCAGCGACGAGACGCTGGAGTCGGTCAAGATCATTTGCATTTCGGGGATGGTCGAGCAGGACAAGGTGATCGAGTTACGTGAGGCGGGTGCGGATGATTTCATGCACAAGCCGTTCAACGTGGATCGTCTGCTGGACCGGGCCTGCGATTTGCTCGACCTCCAGCGTTCGGTAACCAACTAGCGATCTGCGATGCGACGGCTGCCCCCCTTGGTACACGGTTCGGCCAGCTGGCATTTGCCATTGACTGAGGAAGCGGCCAGCCGGATGCTGGCAGCCGTGCTGACGGAGCCGCGGGCAGCACGAATCGAGCGGTGGGTGGCGGTGCTCCGCCTGGACCCGGCGCTTGTTTTGTGGGGGGTATGTCGAGCCGATTGTTGGCGTGATCGGCCGCCGGCCGGATTGGGCGAGCTGGCGGCTTGGTTTGCGGACCAGTCGCCGCTCGTGCTGCAATGGCCTGCAACGTTGCGGGCAGAGGAAGCGTCCGCGGCGAACACCGCTTGGACGGTCCGAGTTCAGGAAGCGGTGGCGGCTGCTCGACAGACCGCGCGCGAAGCGGGGCAGAACGACCAGGGGGCCGCCTATCTCTGCGGATTGCTGGCCCACGCGGAGGATTGGCTGAACGACTGGGGGCCGCCACCGGACTCGGTGCCCCAGCCGCCTTGGCCCTCGTGGCTGTTCCCCCTGCCCCGCACCGAGGATTGTTCCCGGCCGTCTCCGCGCCTGGAGCCGTTTCCGGCGGCGGCTGACGCAGACGTCGAAGCGGCGTTCGAGACGTCGACCGCCGAATTCCCCCTGCCCGCCGTGATGCGGCTCTTGGGACGCCTGCACCGGCTGGAAAACGAGTTCCAGAATGCGTTGGAAACGGAAAAGCTGGCCGCGCTCAAGGAACTGGCCTACGGGGCCAGTCACGAAATCAACAACCCCCTGGCCAATATCTCGACCCGCGCCCAAACGCTGATCCGCGACGAACCCGACCCCGATCGGCGGCGGCAGCTGGCAGTGATCAATGCCCAGGCCTTCCGGGCTCACGAGATGATCGCCGACATGATGCTGTTCGCCCGCCCGCCTGCCCTGCAAAAAAAAGCGGTCGAGCCGGAGCAGCTGGTAGATCAGGTGCTCGAAGAGCTGGCGGAGACGGCAGCCGCCCAGGCGACTCGACTGGAACGCGTCCCCGGCGAGGCCCCTGGCACGATTCTCGCCGATCCCGAGCAATTGGCGGTGGCACTGAAAGCCCTGTGCAGCAACGCCTTGGAGAGTCTCGCTTCGGGCGGATGGATCCAGGTCTCGTTCGGCCCGGCGACGGACCAGCCTGCGGGGTTCGGCGAAACACGGACGACCGAGATTCGGGTCCGCGACAATGGCCCGGGCATCCCACCACGAGTCCGCCGCCACCTGTTTGACCCCTATTTTTCCGGAAGAGAAGCAGGTCGCGGCCTCGGGCTGGGCTTGGCAAAATGCTGGCGGATTATCACCGATCACGGGGGGCAGATCCACGTGGACAGCGACACCCCGTGCGGAACGACTTTCCGCTTGCTGCTGCCCTGCGCCTTGGACTAACCAGAGGGGGGCGGGATGATCTCCTGAATTTCAGGCCCGTCACCATAAAACTTGGTGATGTCAATCCCCTCCCGCGCCTCCTCTTCCAGCAGCTTGACACGCACCTCCATCCGTTCCAGGCGGCGGAGTAACTGGGGCAGCAGCTGCAGCGTCTCGTCCAGTCGTTTCAGCCGCGGGGGGATGGGATAGCCCAGATGTCGCTGGAGGGCGGCGAACAAGTACCTCGGATCCTTTTCGCGATTAGCCCAGGCAATTCGCCCTTCTTTTTCACCAAACAGGAGGGGTTTTTCCGGTTCGGGTGGCGGTTCGCCAGGCCGCGTCCGCCGACGTAGATACTCCTGGCTGCGGACAAACAGCATGTCCGCAAAGTCGACAATCCCGATCTGGCGACGGACCGTCAGGATCCACTCCCGCCACGCCTCGTCATACAGCGGATCCTGGGCAATCGCCCCCAGTCCACGATCGTAGCGGAGCCGATTACGCGAAAGCGTCTCGAATTGGTACATGAACAACCCCTGCGGGGTGGGGTTTTCGGAGCGGTATCTCGCCTCGTGATGCAGGATCTCGATCGCCACCCGCAGATCGAAACGGCCTCGTTCGTCCTCCGCCGCCTCGACCAGATACGTCTGGTAAGGCGTAAAATAGTGCCGCAACCGTTTCATGGCAGGGCCCATCCGACCGCTGTGACGCAACTCGGTCGCCATGAAATCCACCGCCATCGGCAGCTTGGTCGTCGCGAGCAGTTCGTGCCGTAACTGCCCCATCAACTCCTGCAGTGGAAAATTCTCCGGCAACCGATCCCCCAGAATACGAAAAAAATGGGCCTGCTCCACATACTCTTCTCGTTCCAACATCAAAACCAACCGGCAAGGGGGCAAGGTGGCATCTGTCTGGATCAGCCGCGTCTGGCGGAAAATCGACGATTGCCTATAATAACCGATATCCATTTTTTGTCATCAGGCGGTACTTTCCATGCAGAATCACGAATCCAACGAAATCCAATTCTCATCGGTCCAGTCTGCGGTCGAAGCCATCGCCCGGGGCGAAGTGGTGATCGTGGTCGATGCCGAAGATCGAGAAAACGAAGGCGACTTTCTCTGCGCCGCCGAAATGGCCACTTCGGAGAACGTGAACTTCATCCTCTCGGGGCGCGGCGAGTTCTGTGTTGCCGTGTTGCCGGACGTGTGCCAACGCTTGGACCTTCGCCCCCTTGTCGACCATAACACGGCCCCCCTGAATACCAGCTTTATGACGCCCATCGACCACGTGTCGGTGCGCACGGGGATCACGGCCGAAGAACGGGCTCGCACCGCCCGCAAGATGGTAGACCCCAGCAGCACTCGTAACGACTTCGTCCGCCCCGGTCATGTGCATCCCTTACTGGCCAAAGAGGGCGGGGTCCTGCGCCGCGCTGGGCATACCGAAGCGGCCGTCGATCTGGCGCGAATGGCCGGGCTGATCCCCGCCGGGATCGTGTGCGAAATCCTCGACCAGCATGGTTGCCGGGCTTCCCGCCGCACACTGTGCGAATTGGCCCGTCAGCACCAGCTGAAAATCATCTCGATCGAGCAGCTGATCGCTCATCGGCGACTGAACGAAAAACTGGTCCGCCGGGTGGCCGACGCGAGCTTGCCCACCCAGTTCGGCACCTTCCGCGTGGTGGCATACGACGTCAAATACGAGCACGAACAGCCGGTGGCGCTGGTCATGGGCCAGCCGGAAAAGCGGGCGGCCCCTTTGGTGCGGATCCACTCCAGCTGCTTTACCGGCGACCTGCTCCAATCCCTCCGCTGCGATTGCGGGGACCAACTGAAAATGGCACTCGATATGATCAGCTGCGAAGGGGCGGGCGTGCTGGTCTACCTTCCCCAAGAGGGCCGAGGAATCGGCTTGACCGAAAAGATCCGGGCCTACGCGCTCCAGGATCAGGGACTCGACACGGTCGAAGCCAATCAGGCCCTGGGTTTCCAGGTCGATATGCGGGATTACGGCGTCGGGATCCAGATCCTGAAAGACTTGGGGTTGCGCAAAGTTCGTTTGCTGACCAACAATCCCAAGAAGAGCGACGCCTTCATCTACGGAGGCTTCGATCTGGAAGTGATCGATCAGGTGCCCGTCCTGCCCGTGGTGAACGAGCATAACGCCGAGTACTTGAAGACGAAACGCGACAAGATGGGACACCTGCTGCCCCACGATATGTAACCGGCTGGTAAGAAAACCGCGTGGGCAGCCGGTGAGGGGGGATTGGTGTGAGCTTGATCATCGACGGTTACAATTTGCTGAACGCCGCGACGTTCGACATCCCCGGGCCTCAGGGGGCAACGCTGCATCAGACGCGAGCGGCCTTGCTGGACTTTTTGGCGGGTCGGCTCGAACGGAAACAGCGGAGAGCCACGATCGTGGTGTTTGACGCCCGGCATGCTCCGCCCGGTCTGAGCCGCGTTCAGTTCCATCGGGAGATGACGGTACGTTTTGCCCCGCGGGACCGCGAGGCGGACGATGTGATTGAAGATCTAATCCGGGCCGATACGGCTCCCCGGCGATTGACCGTCGTGTCCAGCGACCACCGCATCCAGCGAGCGGCGCGGCGCCGCCGGGCGCAGGCCTGGGACAGCGAGACGTGGTTTCGCTGGTTTGCTCAGCAACCGCTACGGGAAACGGAAGAACGGTCGTTACCGTCGGAGGAGCCGCCACCAACGGTCGAAGACG
>SLMF01000689.1 GCA_007133715.1 Planctomycetaceae bacterium | reverse complement strand
CCAACGGGGGGTCGATATAGGCCGGATGGTTGGGCATCACAATCGTCGGACCACGCAGCTCCGCCAACGCCTCCGCACCCTCCACGCGGACGCGATAACGGAGACTCAGAATCCAACGGACCACGAACCAGAACACGCGTTGCACACACCGTTGGAACACGCAGTCCCCCCCTTTTTCGTCCCGAAAGTCAGGCCGGTATCCGCAGCTGGATGTCGTGCAGCCGGCGGTACAGTTTGCAGCGGCGGATCAGCTCCGCATGCGTCCCCAAATCCACGATCCGACCCGCGTCCAACACCAGGATCCGGTCCGCCAGTTCCAAGGTGGACAATCGGTGCGTGATCATGATGGCCGTGCGATCCCGCACAAAATCCTGTAAAGCCCGGTGGATCAACTGCTCGCTCTCCAAATCGATCTGGCTGGTCGCCTCGTCCAAAATCAGCACCCGAGGATCGCGGAGGATCGCGCGGGCCAAGGCGATTCGCTGTCGCTGGCCGCCCGACAGCCGACCGCCCCCACATCCTACAACCGTCTGATAGCCGTCGTCCAGTTGGTCTTGGATGAAGCGGTCCGCGTGGGCGCGGCGAGCCGCCTCGTACACCTGTTCCGCTGTGGCTTGCAGCGATCCGTAGCGGATGTTGTTGTACACCGTGTCGTCGAACAACAGCGTCTGCTGCGTCACCACGGCCACCAACCGCCGCAGCTCACGCAGACGTACTTGGCGGAGATCCACATCGTCGATCCGGACGCTGCCGGACACCGGGTCGTGAAAACGGGGCAACAAACTGATCAGCGTGCTCTTGCCACAGCCGTTGGGACCCACAATGCACAACGTTTCGCCCGCCCGAATGCTCAAGTCGATGTCCTGCAACACGGGCTGATCTTCGCGGTAATGGAAATCCACATGATCGAAATGCAGGGCCAGAAACGGTTGCGGGATCAAACGCGGTTTCCTCGGATCCGTGATCTCCGGCCGCCGGTCCAACAGCGGAAACAAGCGGTCCGCAGCCGCCACTCCCGCCTGAATCTCGCTGAAAACATCGGAAAGCCGGCGCGCCGGATCGCTGGCACCCAACAGCATGGCATAAAAAGACATCAACGCCGGCACACTCAGCGGACGGTCGCACAGCCGCAGACCCCACAGATGCGTCTGCTGGTTCAGCACCAAATGGGCTCCCGCAATAAGCGCGATGAAGATCACCGCCAAACCCAGGATCTCCGTGGTCGGCTTGATCAGCGTGCTGTACAGGGCGATCCGCATGCTCTTGCGCAGGTACTCCTTGGAAACCCGGTGGAAACGATGCCGCTCGTAACCCTCCATGGTGAACGCTTTGACCGTCTGGATCCCCTGACAGGCCTCCGACAAAACCCCCATCAGTTGAGAATTCTCTTCCATGGCGCGACGATTGGCCCGCTTGATCGAACCGGCCAAGCTGCGGATCAGTAGGCCGGCGATCGGTGTCAACAGCAGTGAGAACAGCAGCAGTCGCCAGGAAATGATCGCGGCCCCGACCAGGCAGGCGATCCCTTTCAGCGGTTGCAGAACCGCTTTGCCAAGCAACGCGTTCAATCCCCGGGCCAAGTGGTTCAGGTCCAGATTGAAACGACTCATCAGCGAGCCGACCTGCTGATCCTCGAAATCGGTCAAGTCCATCCGCAACATGTGGTGGTGCAAGCCCTTGCGTAGATCGAAGGTCACCAACTGGATCAGCCGCTGCAACAGCATGTGATGGGAAAATATGAAGCAGTTTTTCGCCGCAGTAGCCAGCATCAGCACGGCGACAATGGCCACGATCGTCTGGAACGGGTCGGAGGGTACGAAGCGATGGATTTTCGGCTGGAGCCAGCGCAGGGTTGCCAGCGCGCGTTGTTCGGCTTGCCAGCGGACGCGGAGTGCTTCGAGCTCGCGTTGCCGAACAGCGGGGTCTTCTCCGGAGGCACCGGTACCGGTCTGCTGGCGCGCGGCAAGGGCCGTTTCCAGTTCGGCCGCCTGGTTCTCCGCTTGCCCAATCTCCTGGTCGACCCATTCCTGCAGGGATCGGCCGCGAAAGGCGACTTCTACAATCGGGTACAGGGCTCCAATATTCCCACCCCAAAAGACGGCTACGGCCACGGCAGACAGCAGGGCCCCGACCAGCGTCAAACGATAATTCAGAGCGAACCGCAGTGCCCGTCCAAAATTCTTCATCGTCGCTTCCTGCCCCCTATTCCTAGCGTCCTTGCCATACTCCGTCGCCGCCAGCGCGACCGAGTAGCGGCCACGAGCGTCGGTTCGCAACGCTACCTCGCGTCCGCGCTGCCCCATGATACCATCTGTCTCGCTCCGAACCTAGCACAATTTTCGGACTGTCCGTCGCAAGCACCGCTCGTCCGCTCGCAGGCAGGGCACGAGCGGGTACCGGAAACCGGATGTGAAATGGGGAGGGCTGGAAGAACAATCGTGACACCAAGGGGCGGACAACGCCCGATCCATTGGTCTCCCGCTCGATGCAGGGGGGCGAAGCCCAGCAGCCCCCCCGTGGTGGCCAGCAGCCGGTTCGCCACCCAGCGCCAGGTTGCCCACTTCCGAGTCCGTGGCCAAGGCCAGCAGTTCTTCGGCCAGCGCACGTTGTTCGCCGCCAGGGACGGTAAAGCGGACTCCGCAACCCGCGCCGACCAGAGTTCGCCCGAATCGTCCCGACCGTAATTCCTTCGCAGATGCTTAACGCTCTGAGTGCCGAACTCCGGACTGCGTTCACCCTACCGCGGCGGCGGCTCCGGGGCAATCTCCAACGGCGGATAGCTGATCTCCCCCGCCTTCCGTACCCAAGCCGGATCGCCGTATACGCCCGCTCGCTCGGGATCGAAGGGCTCGAATCCCAGTTCCAAGGCCGGCGAGTCGGGAGCCAGTCGAAAATCGTACCGCTCGGGATCCGCAAAACCAGGATCCGCTACGATCGAACCGGCCTCGTGACCCAACGACTGCCAGTCCTCGAGCGAGCGGCCGCGAAACTCCACCGGCTCCCCCGCCGTGTTCCAAAATACGTTGTTGCGGCTCTCAAATTGGATCCGCTCCCATGGACCCTGCAGCAAAACGCCCCGGTCGTATACCAACACGTTGTTCTCCAAAGTGAACGAACGATGGTCCTCGACTCGCGTCGCCTGCAGCTGATATAACTCGCTGAACGCCAAAATGTTGTTCCGCACAATGTTGTCGCGGCCATAGTGCTGATGAAAACTACCGGTCTTCACCCGGTACACCAGATTGTTCTCGAACAAGATGCCCGTACTGCCCTCGTCCGTGTACAGACCCCAACCGCCGTACGAATAAGCGTAGATGTCGTGGAACACGTTGTTGCGGACCACCGTGCCTTCGGACGGGCCGAGCGTGTAGATCCCGCCCATATCGCTCAACACGCCCCAGCCGATATGATGCACTCGGTTGAATTCGATCGTGTTCCGCTTGGCCAGACTCTCGCCATAACCCCACCGCCAGCCGGCCGAGATGCCCGTATAGTACAGGTCCGAGATGTCGTTGTGGCGGATCCGATTGTCGCCGCTCTGCCCGATCCAGACGCCGACCGCGCAAGGGAAGATCCGCCCGCCGTGCCGAATGATGTTGTTCTCGACCGTGATCCGTCGCGTGCGTTGCGGTTCCTGTGCGGCGATCCCCGTCTCGCCCACCCGCACCCCGCCCGCACCAAAATCGTGCAGGAAATTGCCCCGCAGCGTGCAGTCCTGGCAGCCCCGGCGGAACCAGACCGCATACGTGCCAATGTGACCGACTTCGCAGTCCTCGATGGTCACTTGCCGAGCCCCGTCGATCTGCACCACGGCATCGATGGGCGAAGCGGCTTGCGACGGCTCAAAGCCTTCGGGAGGCGTTAGCCATTGAGCATGATGGAACGTCAAACCGCGGATCGTCACTTGCTCGACATACTCGCCCGCCGCCGCATCGCCCTGCAATACCAGGAACTTCTCGGCCACCGGCGCAACCGCCTCGACTGATCCCAGCTCCTCGTCCGGCAGCGGATAGTAGTACAGCGTCCCGTCGCGCTCCAGGAACCATTCCCCCGGCGCGTCCAACGCTGCGCGGAAGTTCTCCAGATGATAATGCGAATCCCGCCGCCAGGGATTCCAAGGCTTCATGCCCAACCCGGTGGTGATGATCGCCTGCCGCTCCGGATCCAGCCGGTCGGGAAAACGGCGGGTGTTGTCCCAGTTGTGATAGACCACCAGATTCACATCTCGCAGGGCTTCCGGGCTGAGATCGGCGATCCGGGCGAAATCCTGCTCCCGCATCTGTAACGTCTTCACCGCCTGCTGCGGCCGTGCCTCGCCCCGCACCGGCGGCGGATCCTGCTCGATCTCGCGGATGTAAAAATAGAATCGGTTCGGCAGCCGCGCCCGCGTCGCCCGCCGCCCGTTGACGAATAACTGCTCGAAGTACCACTCGCCCGCAGCCACCTCCGGCACGTGCGTGGTCCACAAGCCGTCCTCCGCCGCTTGCCAGCCACCTAATACGCGACCGCCCGAAAAGACCGGTCGCGCACCCGGCTGAGCCTGATACACCACCGGCGAATCGGACGTGCCGCTGTCCTGCGACTCCAGCACCAGCGGCTCACACAACTCATACCGGCCATCCGCCACGTGAATCGTGACCGCGCCCGCTCCCGACTCGCCACGCCGCCATTCCCGCACCGCGTCCCGCGCCCGCTGCAAACTGGCAAACGGCGACTCGACCGTACCCGCCGCCGCATCGTCACCCGTCGGCGAAACGTAAAAATCCGCCGCCCACCCTGTAGACGCCGCCCACACTACGAAACAGCACCCGCTGATCATCATCGCCTTCATCGTAACCTCCTTCACAAAAAAAAACGCGACTGCAGTCGAATATCCTCGAAGATGTCCTAACGCCGCCGCGCTACGCCATGATACGAAGCCAACAACGCGACGGACAGTGGGGGGAGTCAGGCACCTGCAAAGCCGGTGGTGCTTGGTGCTTGGTGCTTGGTGCTCAGTTCGTCGAGGAGCCAGTCGCGTACTTTTTCGGTGGTGCCGACGGGGCTGGTGGATTCGAGGAGAATGAGGT
>SLMF01000619.1 GCA_007133715.1 Planctomycetaceae bacterium | reverse complement strand
CCTGGACCATCTCTTCGATCGAAGCCACGCCGTCGCTGGCTTCGGTATGGCAGTGCAGGTCTCCCTGGAGATCTTCCAAGCGGATCAATTCGGGCAATTGGCCCGCGTCGGCCCAGTGGAATTCCTGGCGAGCTTCTCGCAGTTCGGGAGGGAAGCAGGGCAGTTCCAGGGCGGCGTAGACCTGTTGTTCGCGGCGGCCGGTCACCCACTGCTCGCCCGCCGAGGACACCCGGTAGACGCCGTACTCGTTGATTTTCAAGCCGCGTTGTCGAGCCCGGCGGCGTAGTTCCACGTTATGTTCTTGGGAGCCCGTGAAGTACTGCAGGGCGGCTCCGAACGATTCGGCGGGCACGATCCGCAGATCGATCTGCAGCCCGGATTCCAAGCGGACCGACATCTTGGTCTCGCCGCGTGCCAGCACCTGGCTGACGCCGGGAAATTCGGCCAGTCGGTCCATCACTTTGGGAGCGGCGGCGGCGACGACCAGTACGTCCAGATCGCCCACCGTCTCGCGGCCGCGGCGGTAGCTGCCGGCAAACTCCAATTGCTCGACGCCCGGCTCGGCCGTCAAATCGATCCGCAGGCGGTCCACGATCTCTTCGGCATCCGCCCAATAGATCCGCTGTCCGGCCGCCTCGGCCAGCTCGATCCCGTTCAGAATCGCTTGCTCGGTCTTGGCACCGAAGTTTTTCAGCTCGCGGACCCGCCCCGCCTCGCAGGCCTGCCGCAATTGATCCAGCGTTTCGATCTTCAGCTCCTGGTACAACGCGGCCGCTTTCTTTGGGCCCAGGCTGGGGATCCGCAGGATCGACAGCACGCCGAGCGGAATCTCCTCGCGCAACCGCTCCCATTGCGGCAAGCTGCCCGTCCGCAACAGCACCTCGCACTTCTCCGCCACGGCCTTGCCGATCCCCTCCACCGCTTGCAACTGGCCCGGCTCCTCGTCGATCAGCGAGGCCACCGAGCGGGCCAGGTTGCGAATCGCCCGAGCCCCGTTGCGATAGGCGCGGATGCGGAAAGGGTTCTCGCCCCGAAATTCGAGCAGGTCCGCCATCTGCTCGAACACATCGGCAATCTGGCCGTTGGTCATCCTCGCCTCTCCGTAGGTTGGGCATTCCTGCCCGACGATCCCCATGGTTGATCCGCAGTGAGGGATTCGTGACAAATGGGACGTTCTTGTCGATGATAACACGTCCGTCGGGCAGGAGTGCCCAACCTACGGACCGATTTAAACCAGGTCGTTCGAGCTGTTTCCATTCTCAATTACGTGTGTTATGTAACGTCAATTGTGATTTGCGGCACTAGGTATGCAATTCGACCACGTCCTTGTCGTGCAGCACGTAATCGCCTTTGACTTGAGTGGCATCGTGGACGGCGTTGCCCCAGACGCGGGCAAATTTCAGACTGTTGGCGAAATCCTTGTGAATCAACTCGGCTACCTCCCGCAACGTGCCCCCGCGACGGATGGTGAACGGCCGCTCGAAATCCGGTTGCTTCGCGCTGGGCAGTTTGGTATACACCCGCACCACGTCCAGCAACCGGTAAATCGTGTCCCGTAATTCCTCCAGCCCCCTGCCCTCCTGGGCCGAGATCACAAACTCGGGAAGCTCCACTGGACAGAGTTCGTGCATCAACTGCAGACGCTCGGCCGCATCCGGCAAGTCGATCTTGTTGGGAACCAAGAGGGTCCCGGTATACGACACGCCGATATCGGCTTCGTCCAAGAACGATTCGGCGGCCAAGCGAGTTTTGGTCGAGCCCAGGTGTTCCAGGACTTCCTGGAAACCCTCGATCCCCTCGTCCGTACCCAAGTCGACCATCAGCAGCGCCAAGTCCGCACCGCGGATCAGACCCTGCGTGACCGGGTCGAAGAAATCGGCGGTGATCGGCGGCGTGTCGATCAACTGGACCATCACATCCTGCCAAGGCATCATGCCGGGCATCGGCTGCGTGGTTGTAAAGGGGTACAGGGCCACCTCGGGCGTGGCCCGGGTCAAACTCCGCATCAGCTGGCTCTTGCCGGCATTGGGTCCGCCCAGGATCACGCACCGCCCGGCACCTTGGCGTGGAATCCGGATCCCGCCGCCACGGCGAGCCTCCCGAGGCTGCTGCAGCTCCTTCTTCAGCTTGCTGATCTTCTGCTTGAGTTCGGCCTGCAGCTTGTCCGTGCCTTTGTGTTTCGGCAACTCGCGCAGCATCACGTGCAGGCAGTCGAGCTCCTCCTCGGGAGTACTCGCCCGCCGATATTCGGCTTCCGCCTTCAGATATTGCTGGGTCAGATTGGCTGGCATGATTCAACAACCGCTCGCCCTGAGGTGGCGAAGATCGAGGTTCCGGGGAGCGCGCATCCCACTCAACGAATCGCCGGATCGGGCAGATCCTGACCGATGCCTTCGTCGATCGGCATCACATCGGGTTCCGCCCCGATGGCGGCCAGCTGGCGATCGAGTTCGGCGTGCAGCTTCTTCACGATCTCGGCATAATCGGGATCCTGGATCAGATTGACCGCTTCTTCCGGATCGCGGACGATCTGATACAACTCGGCCATGTGCCGGTCCGGGGAACCATCCCCGTGCGGATACCGCACGTATTTCCAATCATCGGTCCGCAAAGCCCGCACATTGGGCGTATAAGGAAACTGCCGCTCGTAATTGTACATATAGACGAAACTGCGACGCCAT
Source organism: Planctomycetaceae bacterium (assembly GCA_007133715.1). Classification (GTDB taxonomy): domain Bacteria; phylum Planctomycetota; class Planctomycetia; order Pirellulales; family Pirellulaceae; genus SLMF01. The sequence continues at coordinate 15,072 of SLMF01000619.1, read as the reverse complement.
GCGGGGTCGCTTTCGCCGGAAGCGATTCGGCGCCACGAGCGGCCGTGGATATCTTCCAGGGGTTCGGCCCCGCAGATGTCCACGATCGACGGAGCAAAATCGGTGGTCAGCACCAGCTGTTCCACCTCTCGCGGCTGATCCGGCGGGGTGAGCCCCGGATAGCGGACGACCAGCGGGATCCGCATGCTGGGTTCGTGCGCCGTACGCTTGTCGATCATCCCATGCTCGCCGTTCAGAATGCCGTTATCCGAAGTGTGGATGAACAAGGTGTTGTCCAATTCACCCCGTTCTTCCAGCAACTGATACAGGCGGCCCACGCTGTCATCGACGCTCAGGATCGTGGCCCAATAGGCCCGCACCATGTCTTCAAATGCGGCGACACCTTCCGGGCTGCGATCCGGGAAATCCTGGCGATAGTCGAACAACGGGCCGTAGATTCCATGCCAGGTATCCAAACGTTCCTGATACCAGGCCGGTTTGTCGTCCAACATGAAGGCCGTGCGGGGGTAGGGGATGCGGACGTCATCGAACGCGTTTTCGTACTTCGGCTCGGGATAGTAGAAGCTATGCGGCGCCTTGTGCCCGATGATGATGGCCCACGGTCGCTCGCCGCTGCGGGAGGTGATCCATTCCTCGGCCATATCCGTGACCACGGTCGTATAGTAGCCCTCGACGACCCGGCGTTCTCCGCCGTTGAAGCGGAACGTGGTATCGAAGTATTGGCCCTGGCCCTTGTGGGTAATGAAGTGATCGAAACCCGGGCGGATATCGTCGTTATCTTCGCCCATATGATACTTGCCCACATAGGCCGTTTCGTACCCCGCCGCCTGCAGGGCGAGCGGCCAGGTCGGCATGTCTTCCGGGTATTCCGTAAAATTATTACTGACGCCGTGGGCGTGGGCGTACAAGCCGGACAGGATCGTGGCGCGGCTGGGCGAGCACAGCGACGTGGTGCAGAACGTGTTCAGGAAGTGGATACCTTCCTGCCCCAGCCGATCGATGTGGGGGGTTTGCAGGGGAACATCGCCGTACAGCGACATGGCGTCCCAGCGTTGGTCGTCGGTCAGCACGAACACGACGTTCGGGCGTTGGGCGGGCGATTCGGCCCCGGCCAGCGCGGGCATCGCGATGGCCGCAAGGAACCACAACAGCATGAGGATGCGCATGGGAATTTCTCCGTGAACTCGAAGGATCGATTGGGGTCAACGGCTTCTTTTATAGTCGAAATACGGTCGCTTATCGACCGGCGGTGCGGATTTTCTCGGCCCCGGCCCCTCGATACGAGCCGCCGATCCCAAGGCAGAGTCGCTTGGGAGAGAACGGGGGGTTCAGGGCGTATCGGTCGTTTGCAGGACGCCGTCTCGCAGCTCGCGGCGCTGCTGCAGACGGGCTGCCAGTTCGGCGCTATGGGTTACCACCACCAGCATCGCCTGTTCCTGTCGCTGCAATTCGATCAGCAGCTGTCCGATGGCCTGGGCGCTGGCGCGATCCAGATTGCCTGTCGGCTCATCGGCCAGGACCAGTTTGGGCTGTTGGATCAGCGCGCGGGCGACTCCCACCCGTTGGCGTTCGCCGCCGGAGAGTTCGGCGGGGCGGTGATCCAGCCGATCGCTCAAACCGACTTGTTCTAGCAGCTCTTTGGCCCGCCGGACCCGTTCTCGATCCGGGCGGCCTTCCGCCAGCACCGGGATCAGCACGTTTTCCAGAACCGACAGCTGGGGCAGCAGGTGATGATCCTGGAAGACAAAGCCGATGTGACGGTTTCGGAAGCGAGCCAAATCCATTTCGTTCAAGGAGAAGGGGTCCTCACCATCCAATTCCAGGCGTCCCCGGGTGGGGTAATCCAGTGTTCCCAGAATATGAAGCAGGGTACTTTTCCCTGAACCGCTGGGTCCGAGCACGGCCAGATTCTCGCCCGGCTGCAGCTGGAAGCGGGCGTCGCGCAGGACCACCAGCGGTTCGCCCCGCGTCGGAAACTCTTTGGCAATCGACTCGACAACCAATCCACGCATACGTCACTCCTGGTTGGGGGTCCAGCGGGGCGAAGCCAACAGGGCTTGGCAGCCCAGGCCGTAGAAAGTGTATTCGACGTCGGGTACCTCGTCCCACGCAGCCGCTCGAAACCCCCCATCCGGACGATCTAGGCTCTGCGTGAAACGTCCCACTGCTCGGGAATCGACGCAGTCCCCACCTTCGAGATCTGCCAAGGTCAGCAGCCCTGTCAGGGTACTCAAGAGATCGGCCAGGGGGATTCGCGAGTTGGCTCGCAAGCCGCCTTCCGGGGTCTGCATAGCGGCCAGGAAGCGGATCGCCCCTTGCCGCACTTCCTCGGAGACCGCGTCCAGGATCTGCAGGGCCCCGATCGCCGCAGCGGTCGGATTGGTGCCCGAGCGTTTGGCGACACGAATCTCGCGAAACCCGCCATCCTCCCCACGTTGGGACAGGAGAAAGCGCACCAGCGCAGCGCGATCCGCCACGGGACGCTCCCGCAGTTGCAGGCAAATCAGCACGAGGAAGCTGTGATAGGTACTACTGGCATATCCCTCGTTCGTTTTGCTATATCCGCCGTCGGGACGCCGTAGTTGGGTCAAGGTGGAGTCCACTTTTTCTGTCCAGTCGGGGGGAGCGGCGGCCAAGACATCGATCCCGGCCGCAGCCTGCAACAAGCTGGCCCCGTAAATCAAGGAAACCAAATCGAGGACGGTTTCGTATTGGGACAGGCGAGTTGTCAGGAAATGGGCGGCGCGTTCGGCAGGTGTTCCGTACAACTGGCCCAGCAGCGCCAGTCCGCGGAGCCCGAAACTGGTGTAATACAGGTCGCACTCGCCTTCGCGTCCGGCGAAGCCTCCTTCGGGCCGTTGTGCTGCCAACAGATACCGCGTGTGGCGTTGTCGGAAGGCGTCGGGCAGTTCGCCCATGCCGGCCGCCAAACGGAGCATCAGTTGAGCAAGGTAGGCGGGCATTGCGTCGATTCCGTGCGGGAGCTTGGTCAAATTCAGCACCCTACATTGTCAGCCGTTAGTTTGTCCAGTAGGCTGAAGAGTCAGCGCGTGGGAGCGGGACGTCGTTTGGGTCGGCCGCTCCATGCCGGTTTTGGGCACGCTCTCGTCGCGGGTTATCCGTGGAATCCCCCAGCGTTATGGAGACAGAAGTGTTGGTCACGACGTTACGAAGTCGGTCAGGACAAGTCGTTTTGTTTGGTTTGTTGATTTCCATTTGGGTGGGTTGCGAAGCCCCCACGCCCCCGGTAGCTCCTCTGGACACACCCGCCCCGCCGGTGGAGGAGCCTGCAGAGCCGGAGGAGCAGAGCGACGCAACGGTGTTGGAAGCTGCCGCAGAGATGGTGGAAGCGGTGAACGGCAGTCTGACGCGGGACGATGATGGCGAGATTGTGCGCATTGATTTCGAAGGCAGCACCGTTTCTGACGAGGACATGGGCAAGCTGGTTGGGCTGAAGCGGCTGGAACGGTTGCGGGTTGGCCGTCCTCAGATCACGGACACCGCGTTGGAGGCCATCGGGCAGTTGACCAGCCTGCGGGTGCTGGATTTAGGTTTGTGCCGCGTCGGCGACGCGGGGATGCAGCATCTGGTGGGTCTGGAGAATCTGGAGGAGCTTCGTTTGGATCGCACGGATGTGCGGTCGGCGGATGGGATGCGGGCGATTGCCCAGCTGCCCCGTTTACGACGCCTGCATCTGGCCTGGACTTTTGTCAATGATGAAGCATTGGCGGAGCTGAGCGAGCAGACGACGTTGGAGTTGATCGACCTGCGGGAATGCAACTTGGTCAGCAACAAGGCCTTGGAGCATCTTCAGGGCTTGGAAAACCTTCGTTCGCTCCGTCTGTTTGGCAAGCAGATCGACGATGCGGGGATGCGGTACGTAGCGGGTTTCGAGCGGCTGCAGGTATTGGGGGTTCAAGACACGGCGGTGACGGACGAGGGGATGGCCCTGTTGCGGGGTTTGCCGTTGCGTGAGGTCAATTTCTTCCGCACTCAAATCGGGGACGGGGGCTTGGAAGCCCTGAAGGACATGACCGAGATGCGGGTCTTGGAAATCCGTGATTCGCGGGTCACCGACAGCGGCTTGGCCCATTTGGAGGGCATGACGGAGTTGCGGCGGCTGGATTTGAATGAAACCGACATTGGCGACGAGGGTCTGGCGCACATCGCCCAGCTGACGAATTTGGAAGATTTGGGGCTGTGGGCCACGTGGGTCAGTGACGAAGGACTCGAGTCGATCCGCAACCTGACGAACCTGCGTCGTTTGAATTTGAACAAGACCGACGTTTCCAACGACGGCATGCAGTATTTGGCGGGACTGGAACAGCTGGAATGGCTGGATCTGGGCGAGACGGGCATCAGCGACGCGGGTCTGGAGCATTTGAAGGGTTTGAAAAACCTGCGGTATCTGAACCTGTCCTTTACGATGGTCAGCCAGGAGGTAGTCGGCGAGCTACGTCAGGCCCTGCCCGATTTGAGGATCGAATCCTGATGCGAGCGTTAGTCACGGGAGCTGGCGGATTTCTTGGCCAGTACCTTGTCGAGCAGCTTTTGTCGCGTGGCGACCAAGTCCGCTGTTTGGCGCGGGGTCGATATCCGCAGTTAGAGGAATCGGGTGCGGAATGCCGCCAGGGCGATTTGCGCGACCCCCGGGTAGCAGCGGCTGCCTGCGAGGGCATGGACATCGTCTTTCACGCCGCCGGAGTAGCCGGCATCTGGGGGCCCTGGCACCATTACCACTCAATCAATACCTTGGCAACCTGCAACCTGATCGCAGGCTGCTGGCAGCACAAGGTACCTCGGATGGTGTACACCAGCAGCCCCAGTGTGACTTTTGACGGGGGCGACCAACGGGGGGTCGACGAGTCGGTCGGTTACCCGGCCAAATGGCTGTGCCACTACCCGCATTCGAAGGCCTTGGCCGAGCAACATGTGCTGCAGGCGCATGGTCAGGACGGGTTGTCCACGTGTGCGTTGCGGCCGCATTTGATTTGGGGTCCTCGGGATCGTCACTTGATTCCCCGGTTACTGCAGCGGGCGCGCGAGGGGCGTTTGCGGCGTGTGGGTGAGGGGCGGAACCAGATCGACATGGTGTATGTGGTGAACGCGGCCGCGGCGCATTTGCAGGCGGCCGAGGCGTTGGAACCGGGGGGCACCGCGGGCGGACGCGCGTACTTCATCAGCCAGGGTGAGCCGGTAAACTGTTGGGACTGGATCAATGAAATCCTCAGCTTGGCCAAGCTACCGCCCATCACTCGCGGGATTTCTTTTCGAATGGCATGGCGGATCGGTGCGGCCATGGAGGCCGTCTACGCGGCGTTGCGGTTGCGGGGAGAACCGCGAATGACTCGATTTCTGGCCGCTCAATTGGCCAAAGATCACTATTTTGACATCCGTCGGGCGCGCGAAGATTTCGGCTACGCGCCCCCAATCTCGACGGCGGAAGGCATGCAGCGACTGGCCGCGAACCTGGCGGCGGGCCACGCCTGATTCCACCAACCGGGCCGCTTGCCAAAACGTCTCTAAATCGGTAGTTTCATGGGTTTCTTTCTGCCATCGAACCGCTCCGGGGACCACCCTGTATGATCGTCACCCATTCGTTACCCGACCATCAGCGCATCGTGTTGACCGGGATCGGGTTAACTGCTCCCAATGGAAACTCGTTGGCCGAGTTCCGTGAGAACCTGTTGAACGGTGTCAGTGGCGTCCGCGACTACGAGATCCGGTATGTCGGCAAGACGCTGGCCGGGATTTGCGATTTCGAGGAGCGTCGCTATCAGCCGCGGAAAGAGCGGCGGCGGGGCACGCGGGCCGGCAGCATTGGCATTTATTGTGGCAACGAAGCCGTCCGGGACGCGGGGCTCGATTGGGCTCAGGTCGATCTCGCACGGGTGGGTATCTACCTGGGGGTGACCGAACACGGAAACGTCGAGACGGAAAACGAGATCTACGAGCTGAAAGGCTACGATTACGACACCAGTTTCTGGTCCCACCATCACAACCCGCGAACGGTTGCCAACAATCCGGCTGGTGAAATGGCACTCAACATGGGGATCACCGGTCCCCATTACACGATTGGTGCGGCCTGTGCGGCCGGCAATGCCGGTTTGATTCAGGGGGCTCAGATGCTACGGTTGGATGAATGCGACTTGGCCCTGGCGGGTGGGGTGTCGGAGAGCATCCACACGTTTGGCATCTTTGCCAGTTTCCGCAGTCAGGGGGCGTTAGCCGAGCATCCGGAGCCGGCTCGGGCCTCGCGGCCCTTCGATGCGGCCCGCAACGGGATTGTCGTGGCGGAGGGCGGGTGTTGTTTTACGCTGGAACGTCTGGACGACGCGCAGCGCCGCGGGGCACGAATTTACGGCGAACTGGTCGGTTATGCGATGAACACCGACGCGACGGACTTTGTCCTGCCCAATCCCCAGCGTCAGGCCGAATGCATGAGTTTGGCGTTGCAGCGTGCGGGGTTGGAACCGGCGCAGATCGATCTGGTCAGCTCGCATGCGACCGGCACCACCACGGGCGATGTGCAGGAGTGCCAGGCGTTGCGAGCCGTATTTCGCGAGGCCCCGCGGACCTGGATCAACAATACGAAGAGCTACATGGGCCACTGCATGGGTGCTGCGGGTGCCCTGGAATTGGCGGGAAATCTGCCGTCCTTCCAGGACTGCCTCTGCCATCCGACGATCAATGTGGACGAACTGGATCCCGAGTGTGCTTTGGACGGGCTGGTCTTGAACCAGCCGCGTGAAATCGACCGGCCCACGTACATCCTGAACAACTCGTTCGGAATGCTGGGAATCAATTCGGTGGTCATTATCAAACGGTTTACTTGACGCACCGGTGGCACCGGCTGCGTTTGCGATTTCGAGCAACAAGCGAAGGAGGCATGCCAGCATGAATTCCGGCGAGATACGCGGCGAGGTCCTTAAGATCCTGGAGGATATCGCTCCGGATGAAGATCTCAGCAGCCTGCAGGACGAGGTGGCTTTTCGGGAACAGCTGGAACTGGACAGCATGGATTTCCTGGACATTGTGATGGAGTTGCGCAAGCGTCATCGGATCCAGATTCCGGAGGAGGAGTACGGCGAACTGGTCAGCATGGCCAGTACGGTCAAGTACCTGGAGCCACGGATGAAGGACCACTAGCGCGGGTCTCGGCGTCACCACGTGGGGTCCGGGCGGAGCGGCGATAACGGATGTACGACACGATCATCATCGGTGCCGGGATGTCCGGCTTGGCGGCCGGCATCCGGCTCGCTTATTACGACCAGCGTGTGTGCATTCTGGAACGCCACTGGACGATTGGCGGTTTGAATTCTTTTTATCGTTTGCGGGGCCGCGAGTTTGACGTGGGTCTGCATGCGGTGACGAATTTCACTCCTAAGGGAGCCAAACGGGGCCCTTTGGCCCGCTTGCTCCGCCAGTTGCGTTTCCGCTGGGATGATTTCGCTCTGGCGCCCCAGATCGGCTCCGAAATCGCTTTTCCCGGGGTGCGACTGAAATTTGGCAACGAGATCGAATTGCTCCAAGCGGAAATCGCGGCCGCCTTTCCCCGCGAAAAGGATAACTTCCAACGCCTGCTCCACGAATTGATCGACTATGACGACCTCCGCCAGCAGCATTTCCAGGTCTCGGCGCGGCAGGTACTGCAGGAGCGGCTCGGCGATCCGCTGTTGATCGAGATGCTGCTCTGCCCGTTAATGTGGTACGGCAACCCTCGCGAGAGGGACATGGCGTTGGGACAGTTCTGCATCATGTTTCGCAGTATTTTCTTAGAGGGCTTTGCGCGACCGTATCGCGGGGTGCGACCCATCTTGAAGAATCTGGTCCGCCGTTTCCGCTCGTTAGGCGGCCAGCTTCGCCTGCGGAGCGGGGTGGCCCGGATCCTGGTCGAGGGCCAGCGGGCGACGGGGGTCCAGTTGGACAGTGGCGAGGTCTTGGAGGCGCGGCGTGTGGTATCGTCCGCCGGATTGGTGGAAACCCTCCGCATGTGCGAGGATGTCCCGGAAGTCGATCCGCAGCATGTGGGACGGCTCTCGTTCATCGAAACCGTGTCGATCCTGGACCGTCAGCCGCGGGAGTTGGGGCACGAGCAGACGATCGTCTTTTTCAACGATTCGCCCGAGTTTCAATGGCAGCAGCCCGAGCAGCAACTGTGCGATCTCCGCACCGGGGTGGTCTGTTCGCCGAACAATTATGCCTATGATGCTTCGGAGGGCGATTTGCCCGACGGGATCATCCGCATCACCGCGTTAGCCAATTACGATCGGTGGACGGCGTTGAGCGACGAGCAGTACGCGTTGGAGAAGTTTCGCTGGTACGACCGCACGCTGGAATCGGCCGTGCGTTTTGTTCCGGATTACCGGTCCCACGTCGTCGACACGGACATGTTCACCCCGCGGACCATCCGGCGTTTTACCTGGCATGACAGCGGTGCCGTGTACGGCGCCCCGGAGAAGCGACTGGACGGGGCCACGCATTTGAAGAACGTGTTCCTGTGCGGCACCGATCAGGGCTTTGTCGGAATCGTCGGCTCGATCGTCAGCGGCATCTCGATTGCAAACCAACATTGTCTGAAGGACGAATGAGTCGGGGCCATGCCGAGAGATTTTTTGAAGGGCGTGCGGGATCAGTACGACGTGGTCGTGATTGGCAGCGGTCTAGGAGGTCTGACTGCGGCGAACCTGCTGGGACGAGCCGGTCACCGGGTGCTGTTGTTGGAGCAGCACTACAAGTTAGGGGGGTTGGCAACCTGGTTTCGGCGACCCGGGGGGCATATTTTCGATATCTCCCTGCACGGCTTCCCGGTGGGCATGATCAAGAGCTGCCGCCGCTACTGGAACCGTCAGATCGCCGACCAGATTGTACCGCTGGAGCGGATCCGGTTTGACAACCCCATGTTTTCGTTGACCACCACCTACGATCGGGTGGACTTTACGCGGTTGCTGGTCGAACGGTTTGGGGTTGCGCCGGAGACCGTCCAGGAGTTCTTCGATACGGCGCGGGGGATGAACTTTTATGGCGACCAGCAGCAGACGGTCGGTCAGCTATTCGAACGTTTCTTTCCTGGGCGTCAGGACATTGTACGGCTGTTGATGGAACCGATTGTGTATGCCAACGGTTCGACGCTGGAGGACCCGGCGTTGACTTACGGCATCGTGTTTTCGAACTTCATGTCGCGTGGGGTTTACATTTTCCAGGGCGGCACGGACCAGTTGATGCAGCTGATGCATGAGGAATTACGTCGCAACGGGGTCGATGTCCGCATCCGTTGCGATGTCGAGCAGATTCTGGTCGACAACGGCCGGGTGAGCGGGGTCCGGTTATGGGGGCAGACGATCGGCACGCGGGCTGTGGTTTCCAATGCCAACTTGCGATCCACGATCTTCCATCTGCTGGATACCCGGCATTTCGATCCCGAGTTTCTCGAACAGGCGGGCGAGGTGCGTTTGAACACGTCCAGCACGCAGGTGTACCTGGCCCTGAAGCCGGGCGAGCAGATCGACGAAGCGACGGGTGATTTGCTGTTCAGTTCGACTGCGGAAGCATTTCGGACGGATTTACTCTTGAGTCCCCAGATCACCAGCCGCACCTTTTCGTTCTACTATCCGCGGACGCGCCCCCAAGCTCGGCCCCGCCATGCGATCGTTTCCAGCACCAATGCGCGGTATGAGGATTGGAAAGGGTTGAGTCCGGAAGCTTACCGGGCGGCCAAGCGGGCGTTGATCGAAGACACGTTGGACGCGTTGGAGAAATACGTACCCCGCTGCCGGGAGAAGATCGAGTGGGTCGAAGCGGCCACCCCCATTACCTTTGAACATTATACGAAACATCTGGGAGGCGCCAGTTTCGGGACGAAATTCGAGGGGCTGGCGGTCAGCCGGGCCCTGCCCACGCAAGTCCAGGGCCTCTACCACGCGGGCAGTGTCGGCATTATCATGTCGGGGTGGTTGGGGGCGATAAACTACGGGGTGATCGTAGCAAACGATGTCGATTCCTGGCTGATGCCCCCCGCAACCCCCCGAATGACCTCTCCCCTCGTGTCAGAGAATTGAATGACTGCTGCAGCGATTCGAGCCAAAATCCCGCACAGGCCACCCATGTTACTGGTGGACGAAATCCTCCGTCAGGACGAGGACACGATCGTCTGTGCCAAGACCTTCCGTGCGGACGAGTTTTTCTTCCAGGGGCACTATCCCGGTTATCCCTTGGTTCCCGGTGTCATTTTATGCGAAAGCGCCATGCAAGCGGGCGCTCTGCTGTTGGCCGACCTCCTCCCTGCGGAGGGGGTCCCGGTGGCGACGCGGATGAATGACATCAAATTCAAACGGATGGTGCGGCCGGGAGACCGCATTGAGATGGAGGTCTGCCTGAAAGAACGGTTGGCCGATGCGTTTTTTTTACAGGCCAAGGTTCGCTGCGAGGGCAAGCTGGCGGTGCGGTTTGAATTTGCCTGTACCTTGGCCCGAGTTTCATCGCCATGACGGAGCGGGCGTTCGAGCGCAAATTACGGGAAGCACAGCGGGAGTCCGATTCCTTGCGAGCCGAATTGCAGGCCGCCCGGGAACGCTGCGCCGAACTTTACCATCGGTCACCTCTCGGCTACGCGACCGTCGACGCGGAGGGGCGAGTTGTCGAAGCCAACCGGACGTTGGCGGGTTGGTTGGGTCAGGAGCCCGGGGGGTTAGCGGGCCAGCTCTTTTCCGATTGGATCGTTTCGGAAGACCGACCGGCGTACCATGCACACGGCCCACAGGGGTTCGGATCTGCCCGTGCGGACGCGCTCGGAGAAGAAGGGGGCGCCCGCGCGAAATCCGGTCCCGAGTCCGTTTGCGAAGTCCGACTGAACAGGCCCGGGCAAGACCCGTTCTGGGTGCGACTGCAGACGTCCGTTGCGCGGGAATCCCGCGAACCGCAGGTGTTTCACACGTTGCAGGACATCCGCGAGTGGCAACGTCGGGAGGAAGCGTGCCGGTTGAATGAAACGCGTTTCCGGGCCATGAACGACGAGCTGCCGGCCTTGATTTGCGAGTATTTGCCGGACAGCACGTTGACGTACGTCAATCGGGCCTACGCCGAGTACTTTGGCGTGCCTGCCGAGGAGTTAATCGGCCGCCGGTTTTTGGATTTCGTCCCGAAAGAACTGCACGACGGCATTCGCGCAAAGTACCTTTCGCTGACCCCCAATCGGCCGTTGTTGGTGTACGAACACGAAGTGATCACGCAGGGCGAGATTCGGGTTCAGGAGTGGTACGACCGGGCGTTTTTCGATTCGCAAGGCCGTCTCGCGATGTGCCGCTGCGTTGCCAATGACATCACCGACCGGAAGCGAGCGGAGCAGTTGCTGCGGGAGCAGAGTGAGATACTGGAAATGCGGGTGCGGGAAAGAACCGCGCAGCTGGAGCAGGAGAGCGAGCAGCGGCAGCGGGCGTTGCAGGCTCTGGAGAAGAGCGAGGCTTACAACCTGGCGCTGCTCCAGGCGATTCCCGATCTGATTTTGATTTTGGACCGCGAGGGCTATTTCCGCGATAGCTGCTCGGGAGCCGACATCCCGATTTTGATGCCGCCGGAAGAGTTCCTCGACCGTCACCTCAACAACGTGCTACCGCCGCCCCAGGCCCTGATGCTCCAGGATGCGTTGAACCGTTTGTTCGACGAGGGAAGAAACCAGCATTTCGAGTACTCGTTGGAAATTCAAGGGAGTGTGTATTGGTTCGAGGCCTGCTTGACGCGATTGGGAAATGATCAGGCCGTGCTGCTCGCACACGACTTTACCGAGCGTCGGCGTGTGCAGGAGCAGGTCGAGACCGAGCGTCGGCGTCTGGCTAACGCGTTGGAAGGGTCGAAGGCGGGCGCTTGGGAAACCAATCTGCTGACGGGTGAAATGATCGTCGACGATCGCTGGGCCCAGATCCTGGGCTTTACGCGGGACGAAATCCAACCGGTCACCATGGCTTGGACCCACAGTCGCCTGCATCCCGAGGATCTGCCGACTTCGCGAAAGCTCTTGAACGAACACATGCGTGGCGAGCGCGACTGCTACGACCACGAGGTGCGGGTTCAGCACAAACAGGGCCACTGGCTGTGGAGCCATTTAAGGGGCAGGATTGTGAGGTGGGGGCCGGATGGAACGCCCCAGTGGATGTACGGCACGCAGATCGATATCAACGAACGCAAGCAGCGGGAAGAGCAGCTTGGGCAGCAAACAGGGTTGATACGCTCGCTGCTGCACTCGATTCCCGACTTGATCTTTTTCAAAACGGTCGAGGGAGTCTATCTGGGCTGCAACGCAGAGTTTGCCCGTCATGCGGGCCGTCCGGAGGCGGAAATCATCGGGAAAACCGATTACGACTTGTATTCGAAAGCCGAAGCGGACGCATTTCGCAAGCACGATCATTTGATGTTGGCGTCGGGCACGACGCGGCAGAACGATGAATGGATCGGTTATCCCGACGGTCGAAGAGTTCTGTTGAACACGATAAAGAGTCCACTTGTGGGGGGATCGGGCGAGTTGGTCGGGATCCTCGGAATCAGCCGGGACATCACGGACCGGCATGCGGCGCAACGGGAACTGGAGGAAGCGAACAAGGAACTCGAACGGAGCATCGAGAGGACCAGTCAAGCGATTGAAGTCGCCCAGGTGGCCAACGAGGCGAAGAGCCGTTTCGTGACCACGATGAGTCATGAGATCCGGACGCCGTTGAACGCCGTGTTGGGTTTTTCCCGGTTGTTGACGGAAGACTCCGGGCTCGCTCCCCACCAGGCGGAAAGCGTGAGAACGATTGCGGACAGTGCGGAGCACCTGCACGCGATCGTCAATTCCATCTTGGATTATGCCAAGATCGAGAGCGGTCGGTTGGAGTTGAATGAGCAGGATTTTTCGCTGGAGCATTGGTTGGCTAGTCTGGACCGGGTGCACCGTTTTCACGCCCAGAGGAAGGGGTTGCAATTCGACGTCCAGCGTCAGCCAGGGTTGCCCAATCAGGTGCGTGGTGACCGGACCAAGCTGTATCAGATTTTCGCCAATTTGTTGTACAATGCGATCAAATTTACGGAGACCGGCTCGGTCACCTTGCGGGTAGGTCTGGAACCGGCGCGGGCGGCCAGCGGGTGCGAAGCGGAAACAATTTGGCTGGTGGCGGAGGTCGCGGACACGGGGTGTGGGATAGGCGCCGAGTCGCTTGATCGGCTGTTCGAGCCATTCTATCAGGGGGAGGGTAGTGCGAAAAAGCTGGGTTCCGGGTTGGGCTTGGCAATCTCACGGGGCTTTGCGCAGTTGCTGGGTGGCGAGATTACGGTGCGTTCCGAAGTGGAACGCGGCAGTTGCTTCAAGATTCGTCTGCCTTTGAAGCCTGCGGAGGGGTGTCTGGAGGGCGAAGATGTCTCGCTACGACGGGTGGTCGGTTTGGAAGCGTCCGAGAAACCTTGCCGCATTTTGGTTGTCGATGACATTGATCACAATCGTGCCCTGCTCCGCTGCTTGCTGGAACCCGTCGGTTTTGAAGTCCGGGAGGCGGAGGACGGTCGACAAGCTTTAGAAGTCTGGCGAGAATGGAACCCGCAGGCCGTGCTGATGGACATGCGGATGCCCGTGATGAATGGTTTCGAGGCGACTCGCCAGTTGAAGGAGCAGTCGGGGGGCCAGTCGCCGATCGTGATTGCGGTGACCGGATTTGCTTTCGAGCAGGATCAGGAAGAGATTTTGGCTTTGGGCATTGAGGGATACTTGCGGAAACCGCTGCTGCAGGAGGAGTTGTTTGCCGTATTGAAGAAAACGCTTGGCCTACAGTACCGCTACGCGGACCCCCAGGCGTCGGGTTTTGTATCCGAGCTCAGCCGGGCGGAGAGTTCAGCAAGAATCCGGGCGCTGCCGCCCGACTTGGTCTCGGCGATGGCTAGCTCGGTCGAGGATGGCGATATGCGGTTGATGAAGGAGCTGATAGGTCAGGTCGCGTCGCGGGATGCTGCGTTGGCGAAGGTCTTGCATAATTTAGCAGATGAGTTTGAATATACGCAGCTTGGTGAACTGTTGGAACGCGAAGATGAGGCAGCGCACGATGGAACCTGAGGCGGCAAAATCCACGGTGATGGTGGTCGACGACATTCCCGCAAATCTCAGGCTTTTGGAGGAGATGTTGACGCGTCGCGGATACCGCGTCGTCGAGTTTCCCGGTGCGGAGCGGGCCTTGCGGGCAGCCCTTCGAAACCCACCCGACTTGATTCTCTTGGACATCATGATGCCCGAGGTGGACGGTTTCGAGTTCTGCCGCCAATTGAAGGCGGAGGAAGTCACCCGCGAGATCCCGGTGATCTTCGTCAGCGCGTTGGACGATACGAGCAACAAGGTCAAGGGTTTTGCCGCAGGCGGTGTGGACTACGTGACCAAGCCTTTCCGGGAGGAGGAAGTGGAAGCGCGTGTCGGGGCGCACTTGAGAATCGTGGGGCTGCAGAAGCAATTGCGAGTTCACAACGAGCAGCTGGAGCAGAAGGTGGCCGAGCGGACGCGGGAACTGGATGTGGCTTACAAGCGGTTGCTGGAACTGGACCGGCTGAAGGACGATTTTCTGCGGATGATCTCGCACGAGATCCGCGCGCCTGCCAACAGCTTCTTGGGGATTGGCGAGATACTGTTAGAGCGGTGTCGTCCTTCGGAAGACGCCGCGGTTGTCAAGGATATTTTCCGGCAAAGTGCCCGTCGGTTGAGCGATTTGATCGAAGATGCGACCCTGATCGCGGACATGCATTCGCTGGAGGTGGACGATTGCGCGCGGGTCACGTTGGGAAGGGGCCTGCGTTTGGTGGAACAGGCTTTGGCCAAACCGCGGATCACGGTGGAAGAACCTTTCGAGCGTAACGTTTTGCTGGTTTGCGGCCAGGCGGATTTGTGGGGGAAGGTTCTAGGTACGATGGTTTCGTTGGCCGCTTGCTTCTGCCAGGATTCCGCTGCGGTTACCATGCGGGGCAACTGGGAGCCTCCCCATTATTGTCTACGGATCGCATTGGACGCGTTTTGCATGGACCAGGTCGACGCCGATCAGCTGTTCGAGATCGAGGCCACGATCCGTTCTG
>SLMF01000608.1 GCA_007133715.1 Planctomycetaceae bacterium | reverse complement strand
TTTCGTGTTCGATTGCCTCTCGGACCTGGCCGATGCCTGGTTCAGCGATCGGATGCTGGGGAATTTCTTCCGCTTGACCTGCCCCTATGTGCTGGATCTCGAATCGCTGGCCTATTTCCCCTTGCTGCGGAACCGCCACTCGTTCCATGCCCTTACCCCGATCACCGAGACGACGCAGCTGTTTCTCGATGTTTACCGTCATCGGGGGGGCACTTTCGTGCATCCGACGAAGGTCGAGCATCGTTATTCTCCCACCATGCACATGCTGCATGCCTGGGAGGGCGATCAGATGGTCCCCCTGCTGGAAAGTTCGACGACGGCGGAGATCCTGACCACAATTCCTTGGACAGGCTTGGAGACGGTTCGCCTGCGCCAGGGCACGTGGACCCGCAGTTTGTCCCAAGCGGAACAGGTGTGGGAGGAGTATCAGGCGGGAGCCCGGACGGAGGACGACGTGGCGGCGTGTCGCGAGCGGCTGTTGAAGATGCTGGTGACGCGTGACGAGCGGGTATTGGAGCTGGCGCGGCGGTTCTTTTCGCTGGGCGATCTGTTGCAGATCAGCCGCCGGATGGTCGGTACCGGCTTGATCGGGGGCAAAGCGGTCGGCATGTTGCTGGCTCGGGCGATTCTTCGCCGGAGCGACCCGCGTTGGGAGGGTTTGCTGGAAGCCCACGATTCGTTTTACATCGGCTCCGACGTGTTTTATTCGTATCTGGTCGAAAACGGTTGCTGGTGGGTGCGGCAGCGTCAGCGGGATCCGACGTCGTTCCTGGACGGGGTTCAGGACGCGCGGCGGCGGATTCTCAGCGGCTCCTTTCCGGCCCACATCGAGCAGGAATTTTCGGAAATGCTGGCCTATTTCGGCCAGTCGCCGATCATCGTCCGCTCGAGCAGTCTGTTGGAAGACAACTTCGGCAATGCGTTTGCGGGCAAGTACGAGAGCGTGTTCTGCGCGAATCAGGGTCCGCATGCGAAACGGTTGGCCGATTTCGTCTCCGCCGTCCGCACGATCTATGCCAGTACGATGAGCGAGAAGGCATTGCGTTACCGGGCCCAGCGGGGGTTGTTGGAGCATGACGAGCAGATGTCGCTGCTGGTCCAGCGTGTGTCGGGTTCGCACTACGGTTCCCACTTCTTCCCGCAGTTGGCGGGCGTCGGTTACTCGTTCAACCCTTATGTTTGGCATCCTTATATCGATCCGGCAGCCGGTATGGTGCGGTTGGTGTTCGGGCTGGGTACCCGGGCGGTCAACCGCTCGGACGACGATTACACTCGCGTGGTGGCCCTGAACGATCCCCAGCGGCGTCCGGAGAGCGGTGCGGAGGAGGTGCGACAGCACTCGCAGCGCCGGGTCGATGTGATCGATTTGGAGGCGGGTCAGTTAGCCGCGCGCGACTTTGCCGATTTGGCCTGTCAGTGCGACAACCTGCCCTGGCCGATGTTCGCTTCGGAGGACCGGGAGCTGGCCCGTTGGGCGGCTTCCCAGAATCTGGACCGCCGCAGCGCGCTGGTGCTGACCTTCGACCAATTATTGACGGAGAGTTCATTTGTCGCGGACATGCGTCAAAGTCTGGCCACTTTGCAGGAGGCCTACGGTTCGCCGGTCGATCTCGAATTCACCGCCAATTTTTTCACCCGCGACGATTACAAGATCAATCCGGTCCAGTGCCGTCCGCTGCAGGTGGCCACGGGGGTTTCCGAGAGTCAGCCGCCCGAATCGATCGCCGCCGCCGATATCGTGCTGGAGACCTGCGGGGCGGTGATCGGGCCCAGCCGCATGAAGCTGATCGACCGCGTGGTGTATGTCGAGCCGATGCTGTACGGGCAATTGCCGATCGCCGACCGTTATGCTTTGGCGCGGCTGATCGGCCGCGTGTTGCATCCCCGGCAGCGGCACCTGCCGGAGAACCTGATGCTGATCGGCCCCGGACGCTGGGGCACGCAAAGTCCCTCGTTGGGTGTTCCCGTGTCCTTCGGGGAAATCGATACCGCCTCGGTGATCTGCGAGATCGTGGCCATGCGCGAGGATCTGATCCCCGATGTCTCGCTGGGCACCCATTTCTTCAACGACTTGGTGGAAATGGATATCCTCTATCTGGCACTGTTTCCCGATCGACCGGGCAACGCCTGGAACCGCGATTTCTTTTTGAAGTCGCCGAACCGGCTGACCGAACTGGTTCCGGACGCGGGACGTTGGGCCCCGCTGCTGCGGGTGCTCGATTTTTCGGACGGACCGGAGGCGGGGCCCCGCTTGCGGATCCATGCCAATACGCCGTCTCAGTGGGCCCTGTGTTACCGTGAGCCCGGTGAGTGATTTACGGACAGCTCGCGGGCGATCGCAGGTGGTCCTCGCTTGCCCGCTTTCCTGCCAATGGCATTTGTTATGGAAAAAACCCAGCGTCATCGCTCAGAAATCCTGCAGGTGCTTGGCAAAGCCACCGCGCCGGCGACCTCCGCCCGCATCGCGCGGGAATTGGAGCGAGCCGGATATCAGTTGAGCGAGCGGACGGTGCGGCTCTATCTGAGCCAATTGGACGAGGACGGGCTGACGCTCTCCCGGGGGCGACGCGGGCACGTGATCAGCGACCGCGGACTGGCCGAATTGCGGACCACGCCGAGCGTGGCGACGATCGCCTTCCTCTCCGCCAAAATCGACCAGATGACCTTCAATATGTCGTTCGACTTGGCGACTCGTACCGGCACGGTGGTGGTCAACCTGACGCTGGTCGATCCCGAGGAGTTGGCTGCCTGTGCCGACGAGATCTGCGAGGTGTTTGCCAAGGGGTTTGCGATGGGCACCCGCGTCGCCTTGCTGGCGCCCGGCGAGACGCTGGGCAGTCTCGCGATCCCCGCCGATCGTGTGGGCTTTTGCACCGTGTGTTCCATCACCATGAACGGGGTGTTATTGAAGCATGGTGTGCCGACCAACTCACGTTTCGGAGGGCTGTTGGAGTTGTGTGACGGGCGGCCGGTCCGTTTTGTGGAAGCGATCGTCTACGAAGGCACTACCATCGACCCGTTGGAGGTGTTCAGCCGAAGCCGGATGACCAATTATCGGGGTGCGTTGCGGACGGGAAACGGTTTGATTGGCGCCAGTTTCCGCGAGTTGCCGGCGGACAGCCGCGAACTGGTGCTGAATATGAACGATCGCTTGATCGCGGTCGGCTTGGGGGGGTTGCTGGAAATCGGCTGGCCCGGACAATCGCTCTTGGGACAGAACGTCACCCATGGTCGGTTGGGGGTGGTGATTGCGGGTGGTTTGAATCCGATGGCCATTATGGACGAATTGGGCCATCGGGTCGAATCCCGTGCTCTGGCGGGCTTGTTGGACTATCATCGGCTTTTCCCGTATGACGAACTACCTTGCGCCTTGAAAGCAGTGTAAGATCCGGTCGGCTACGCGGGGTCGTTCGTGTGGCGGTGCTCGTACTGGCGGGCGGTGCACTTCCCCCGCGGCGGGAGAGGATGGGATGCGACGGAGCCTGACTTTATGGACCATGACCGATTGATCCGCTGTTTGGATGATCCAGAGGCGGCTGCCGATTACCTGCCGCGCTGGGGGCTGCGAGAGACGGAGCATGCCCGCAAGAATCTGCTCGCGCTGGCCGGTTACGGCGTGACCCTGGACTTGTTGGTCACGCTGTTCGAGCAGCTGAGTGCGACGTTGCCGGAGTTGAGCGATCCGGATCGGGCGTTGAACAATCTGGACCGTTTCTTCGGCGCCGCCCGGAATCCGCTGGGCTTGGCCACGTTGTTCGAGCGGGATCGCGAGGCGTTGCCGCCGCTGCTGCAGATGTTCTCCAGCAGCCAGCATCTGAGTGATGCTCTGATCCAGGATCCGGAGAGCTACGACCTGCTGCGTCTGACGGCGGGTCAGCCGGTATCCCGCGAGGTGCTGATGCGGGAGATCTGCAGCGAGGTGACGTTGGCCGACGACGATCGCGAAGTGGTTGCCTTGCTGCGGCGGAACAAGCGCCGCGAGATGCAGCGGATCGCGTACGGGGACATTGTGAAACGTCAGCGGGTGTCGACGGTCACCGAGCAGCTGTCTTATTTGGCCGAGGCGATTTGTGAAGCGGCGTTGCAGGCGGCATGGCGGAAGCTGGAATCGCGTCATGGTCGGCCGCATCGCGCCGATGGCGCCCCGGCCCAACTGACCGTGCTGGCGCTGGGGAAATTGGGTGGCTGGGAATTGAACTATTCCAGCGATATCGACTTGATCTTCCTCTGCGACGAACTCGAAGGCCGCACCGATGGCAAGCGAGCGGTCTCGCTGGCCGAGTTTTTCGAGCGTTTGGTGCGGCAGGCGATCAAGTACCTGTCCGAGCCCAGCGAGGAAGGTGCCGGGTATCGGGTCGATCTGCGGTTGCGACCGCACGGCAGCCAGGGAACGCCGGTAGTGAGTGTCCCCGCGGCCTGGCATTACTACGACACGGCGGGGCGGACCTGGGAACGCCAGGCGTTTGTCAAAGCGCGGGTGATCGCGGGCAATCGAAGGCTGGGCGAGCAATTCCTGGCCCGGCTCGAACCCTGGATCTACCGCCGTTATTTGACCAGCGCGGATATCGTGGGCATCCGCGCCCTCAAACGCCGCATCGAACAACGCTGCTTGCGGGAGGGAAGTGACCAGCGCAATGTGAAAACGGGACGAGGCGGGATTCGCGATATCGAGTTCGTGATCCAGTTCCTCCAACTGCTCAACGGCAGCGAGCTGCCCGAGATCCGGACGGGAAACACGTTGCAGGCGATCGGGCGGTTGGCCGAGTGCGGTTGTTTGACCAGCGACGAACGGACGATGCTGGAAGAGAACTACGAGATGCTCCGCCGCCTGGAGCACCGGCTGCAGATCATGTTCGACCTGCAGACGCATACCATGCCGGAGGGAGAAGTCGAGCTGAAGAAACTGGCGCTCCGCCTGGGTTATCGGGACGGCCCCCACCGCTCGCCGCTGGACGCGTTCCAAGCCGATTATCGCCGCAAGACGGAGCAGAATCGCCAGCTGCTGAACCATTTGCTGAGCGATGCGTTCAGTTCGGACGACCGCGCGGAGCCGGAGATCGATCTGGTGCTGGACCCGAATCCGGAGTCG
>SLMF01000236.1 GCA_007133715.1 Planctomycetaceae bacterium | reverse complement strand
TGGACGTGTTTGGAAGTATCAATATTGGTGTATGTGGTAACCGCCGCGGTCGGCTTCCACGGCCGGTTTCGGCTTGTTGTAGGAGATTTCGGCGCGACGACGTTGTACGTGGGCGAGGAATGCCGGGCCAAAGGAAACACGATAGCACATGACGATCACCAAAGAGCGGAAGCAGGAAGTAATCCAGGAGTTCAAGTCGGGCGAGCACGACACCGGGTCACCGGAGGTGCAGATCGCCATTCTGACTACGCGGATTAACAACCTGACGGAGCACATGCGAACCCACAAGAAGGATTTCGCAACGCGGCGGGGTCTGTTGGCGATGGTCAGTCGCCGGCGACGCCTGCTGGACTATCTGCGTGATGTGGATCCGCAGCGTTATTTGCGAATCATCGGGCGCTTAGGGATTCGGAAATAGGGGCCCCGATCAGTCTGGCCCTTTCTGTTTGCTATCGCGGGACCGTCATCTTATGGGTTTGGGCGGTTTGTGTGGGGTTGCGCCCTTGATTTTTCGCTTGGGGTGGTGATCGTCACGAGATGAGCGGCGAGTTTCGGCCTGTACGGCTCCGTTCCTGTAGCGCGGAAGATCTACCACGTTTAGCAGGTAGGGAAAGAACCAGTGAAAGTACGTGTTGAAAAGCAGTTTGGGGATCAGACCTTGGTGCTAGAAACCGGCCAGCTTGCCCGTCAGGCGAGTGGTTCGGTTGTTTGTCAACTTGGGGACACGCTTGTGTTGAATGCGGTGACTTCCGGGCCACCGCGTGTGGGAATCGACTTTTTCCCGTTGATGTGTGATTACCGGGAGCGAACAGGGGCAGCGGGACGTTTTCCGGGGGGGTTCATCAAGCGGGAGGGGCGACCGACGCTGAAGGAGACCCTGACTTCGCGGTTGATTGATCGTCCGATTCGTCCCTTGTTTCCCGAGGGCTACAACGACGAGGTGCAATGCCAGTCGATTGTTTTTTCGAGCGACCGCCAGAATGACAGTGACGTGTTAGCGATGAATGGAGTGGCTGCTGCGTTGCTGTTGTCATCGATCCCCTTTCAGGGGCCCGTAGGAGCCGTTCGGGTGGGGAGAATTGACGGTCAGTGGATTCCATTTCCCACCCAGGATCAGTTAGAGGAGAGCGACCTGGATCTCATTGTCTCGGGCACCGAGACGGCGGTCACGATGATCGAGGGATTTGCTCGGGAAATGCCCGAGTCGGAAATGCTGGAAGCGGTGTTGTTTGCTCAAGGGATCATCAAGGAACTCTGCGGGCTGCAGCGAGAGTTGTTGGAGAAGGTGAATCCAGAGAAGGTACCCTTCGAGTCGCCTCCTGCGGACAGCTTGTACGACCGGTTGAAATCGCAGTACTACGACGAGTTTCGGGCTGCCAAGCAGGTGGAGGGCAAGCAGTCGCGGGCAGCCGCCGTGAGCGCGTTGAAGGAGCGAGTGGTCGCCGAGCTAATTCCCGATCCGGAAGCGGAGGATGCCGTTCAGCTGGTGGCGTTGAAAAAATCTTGGCACGACTTGGAAGCTCAGGTCGTACGCGACTTGATTTTGGCCGGTACGCGTGCGGACGGTCGCGACACCCAGAGCTTGCGACCGATCGAATGTGAAGTGGACTTGCTACCCCGTACGCACGGTTCGGCCTTGTTCCAGCGTGGGGAGACACAAGCCATGGTCACGGTCACGTTGGGAACGGTACGTGACGAACAGCGTGTCGAGGGTTTGGTTGAAGAGTACTCCAAGAAATTCATGCTGGATTACAATTTCCCCTCGTTCTCGGTGGGTGAATGCCGTCCGATTCGTGGTCCCGGACGTCGCGAGATGGGGCACGGTGCCCTGGCGGAACGGAGTGTCAAGCCGGTGCTGCCGGAACCGGACCAGTTTCCTTACACCATTCGTGTGGTCGCGGACATTCTGGAGTCGAATGGTTCGTCTTCCATGGCATCGGTTTGTGGTGCCACGTTGGGTCTAATGGCGGCGGGAGTGCCGATTTCAAACCCGGTAGCTGGCATTTCGGTGGGGTTGATCAAGGAAAGCGAAGACCACTGGACGTTACTGACGGACATTTTGGGTCAGGAAGACCATTTTGGCGACATGGATTTCAAAATCGCGGGGACGCAGAATGGCATCACCGGGATCCAACTGGATTTGAAGATTGACGGGATCAGCGAGGAGATCATTCAGCAGGCGATGGTGCAATCGCGGGAAGCTCGGATCGAGATCCTGCGGAAGATGTTGACGGCGATCCCGAGGCCACGGAAAGATTTGTCGGCCTATGCTCCGCGTCTGTTGCGAACGAAGATTGATCCGGACAAGATTGGTGCCCTGATTGGTCCGGGGGGCAAGAACATTCGGATGATTCAGGAGACGACCAGTACGGTCATCGAGGTGGACGATGACGGTACGGTGACGGTGGCCAGTGCGGACGAGGAGAAGGCTCGGGCCGCGATGGCTCAGATCGAAGCTTGCACGGCGACTGTGCAGGTCGGCCGGATTTACGACGGGCGTGTCACCAGCGTCAAGGATTTCGGGGCATTTGTCGAGATCCTGCCAGGCCGGGACGGTTTGTGCCACATCAGCGAGCTGTCCGAAGGGTTTATCAGCCGGGTGTCGGACGTGTGCGGTGTGGGGGACGAGGTCAAGGTGCTGGTTATTGGCATTGACGAGCATGACCGGGTCAAGCTTAGCCGGCGGCGTGCCCTGGAGGAATTGGGACTGGAGGATGACTTGGTTCCCTCGGGGGGAGACAGCGAGGAGTCAGGTCGCGGGCGGGACCGTGATCGTTCGCGCCGAGGTGGAAGCGGTGGCGGTGGCGGTGGCGGTGGCGGACGTTCGCGCCGTTAAGTTGGTTGCCGCCTCCTGCACCCTTTGACGAAGCCTTCGAATACCCTCAATCGAGTCAAGTATTGTACTCGATTGGGGGTTTCTTTTTTGTGAGACGGGTTTAAGGGATGGTTCGTGCCTGTTCTCTAATTTGCATGAATTTGCAGAATTTGCATGGAATTTGCATGCGTGTCCTTTGAATCCGCAAACTGGTTCCCTCGGGGGGTGGGTAGGTCGAGGAGTCAGGTCGCGGGCGGGACCGTGATCGTTCGCGCCGAGGTGGAAGTGGCGGCGGTGGCGGACATTCGCGCCGTTAAGTTGGTTGCCGCCTCCTGCACCCTTTGACGAAGCCTTCGAATACCCTCAATCGAGTCAAATGTTGTACTCGATTGGGGGTTTCTTTTTCGTGAGATGGGTTGAAGGGATGCTTCATGCCTGTCCTCTAATTCTGTCCTCTAATTCGCCTGTCCTCTAATTTGATTCGCATGCCTTCGCATGCCTGTCCTTTGAATTTTTGAATGGTTTGTGGCTTGCTGGGTGATTGCTTATGATGCGGGTTGGTTGGTGCTTTTTTTTGGGGCGGTTTGGTTTGGGGGTGTGGGGGCGTCGGTTCCGGGCGAGGTGGGAGGATATGGACGTTTTTTTCTTGGTGTAGGAGTTTGGCGATGAGACATTCTGCGGGAAACAGGGGGAATCGAGGCGGGGATTGGACTCGGCGAGCGGCGTTGAAGGCGGTCTGTATTGGGGGTGCTTTGGTGCTCAAGCCATGGCAAGTACGTTCTTATGCGGCGAACGAACAACTGCAGATTGGAGTGGTGGGCGTGGGCGGGCGTGGTGCCGGCTTTGTTGCCCCGGAGGGTTGGTCGTCGGTGCGGCAGCAGATTGGGGGACGGATTGCTGCTTTGTGCGATGTCAATCGGCAACGGGCGGGCGACGCTTTTGCGCGTTATCCGGGTGTTCCGACGTACGAGGATTTTCGGGAGATGATTGCCGAGGAGGGGGAGCGTTTGGACGGTGTGGTTGTCAGCACGCCGGATCACACGCACGCAGCCCCTTCGGCTCGAGCATTACGGGCGGGTTTGCACGTCTTTTGCGAGAAGGGGCTGACGCGGACGATTCAGGAAGCGCGGGTGTTAGCGGATTTGACGTCGGCCACAGGCTGCTCGACGCAGATGGGCAATCAAGCGGGTTACAACGAGCGGGTTATCGAGCACATTTGGGCGGAGACGATTGGCGAGTTGCGAGCGGTGTGGATGTGGGGTGGCGGGGGCGCGGGTCCGCGTCCGCTTCCGAGCCGAGGTCATTCGGTACCTGAGTTTTTGAACTGGGACCTCTGGCTGGGGCCGGCCGCGGATCGGGCTTACCATCCGGACTGGATGCGTTGGGCGACGTGGCGTGATTTTGCGTCGGGTCATCCTGGCATGTGGGGGTCGCATCTTTGGGCGACCTTATTCAAGGCGTTGCAGTTGGAGTCGCTTTGGCCCCTGGGTCAGCAACCGGCGGCTGCGGGTTCTCAGACGATTTGGATTAGGGCGGAATGCTCGGAGGTTCCCGAGGCGACGTTTCCTCGCTGGCGGGTGGTCGAGTGGGACATCCCGGCACGGATGGGGATGCGTCCGATCCGCATCACGTGGTTTGGGGGTGGTGGCGAGTCAGAGCGGCGGCGGCGTGCTGCGATTGCTGAGTTATTTCGAGAGCATCCGCAATGGGGGGCAGCGGACGATGAACGTTGGAGCAGTTGGACAGGCAATTTGTGGATTGGTACGGAGGGGCTGATGTACACGTTTGGTCACGGCTGTTCCGTGATGCAGATGTTACCGGAGGCCAAGTACCAGGGAGTGGGTCCGGCGCCTCAGGTATTGGCTCGGCCATTGCCGGGCAAGTTTTTGCGGGGCTGGGCGGCGGGCATGCGAGACGGTCCCCGTCCGATGGGTTGTTTCGAGCAGTTCAGCGGACCCTTTACCGAATGGTACTTGCTGGCCAACATTGCAGCGCGGTTTCCTGGCGAGCGTCTGGAGTTTGATCCGGTGCATTGCCGGGTGGTGAATCACGATTCTGCGGACCGGGAAATCCGTCCTCCGTACCGTGACGGTTGGACACTCTAGTAATTCATGCCTGTCCTTTAAGTCCCTTTAAGTCCGCAGAGCGGTTCCTTCGGGGGGGGTTGGCGAGGAATCAGGTCGCGGGCGGGACCGTGATCGTTCGCGGCGAGTTGGAAGTGGCGGTGGCGGACGTTCGCGCCGTTAAGTTGGTTGCCGCCTCCTGCACCCTTTGACGAAGCC
>SLMF01000524.1 GCA_007133715.1 Planctomycetaceae bacterium | reverse complement strand
GTGTGCCCGACGAAATAGCCGCCCTGCCCTGCCAACAGTTCGGCGTAGGTCACCAAGTCTTCCGGGAACTGCGACCACAAATTGGCTCCCGCTCCCAGCTGCCAGAAATGTTTACCGGCCAAAATGGCTCCCCGTGAGGGGGTGCATGAAGGCGACGAGATGTAAGCGTGCCGGAAGAGCACTCCTTCCCGAGCGACCCGATCGAACGTCGGCGTCTGGACCGTCGGGTCCCCATGGATGCCTGCATGGGGGTATCCCCAATCGTCTGCAAAGGCGAACAGAATGTTTGGTTTCTCGGGAACGGACGTCTCCGCCTCTGCCACGTTGCAAGTTGCCAGCAGGCACCCGACGATCCCGACCAACCCAGCGCACACCACGATTCTCATTTGGCTCCTCCTGTTTTCTCGAGCTGCCGATTTGTCTAATATCATGGCCGCGTTTGCCGCTTCCCGCAACCCGATCCGCAGGGCGTGGAGTTCGCGAGTTCCTAGTCGGCTGTGATCGCCAGTTCGCATTCAGCCACTCTTTCGTGGTAGAAGGCGTCGGTGAGCAGCCAGTTTTCGTACAGGTAGCTCAGTTGTCGAAGCCGCCCAGCGACTTGGCGTGCCGTGAACATCGGCGGGCCTTCCAGCCGCTCGGCTGCCGCTTGCTTGACGGCGTCGGGCAAGGGGGGCGGCACCCGCGGGCTGGGCGGCTGGTAGCCGGGGTCAAACACCACGGCGTGAAATTGTTCGGCGGGCACCAAATGCCGCCAGAGAAAGGCCTGCATGCGATCTTCCGCCGGCACGGCCGTCCGGACCACGGAGCGGTCGCCGATTTCCGCCCGGCCCGCAATGGTCAGCGGCACCGACAGGGCCGCTTGCTCACGATTCGTCCGGATCGGCAAGCGGACCCGCTCTTCCTCAGCAGTCAGCGTGACGGTGGGCGAGGAGAAGCCGCGGGGCGGAGCGGCCAATTGCACTCGGATGTCGCCGCGGAATCCGTCGCGGCGGATCGCGTATACGCTGACCGGCGTCGCTCGCCGGCTGCGGATCCCCACGCCGGCCGGGACCACTCGCAACTGGAAATCGGGCCGCGGCGGGCTCAAACGCAAACGGTAGCCATAAGCCGGGCCGCCCTGCCCGGTCGCATCGCTCAAGTGCACGGTGTAGGTCCCGTCAACGGGCAATTCCACTCGCAGATAGGAATCCGCGTGATGGGTGTTCAGACCGGTCGCCGGGTCCTCGTGGTCGTCGTTTATCGCCAGCAGCATGCCGTCGGGCCCGGTCAACAACAGCAGCGAATCCAGGGGCGAGTCCAGCCGCCGGGCATGCACCTCGGCCACCAGCACTTGGCCGGCTCGTCCCTCGAAGCGGAACAGGTCCCAATCGCCCGGTGCGGCGATCCGGCCATGGAGGATCACGGGAAGCTCGACCGCCTGGGCCTGCTCGGGGGCGTCGTTCGGCTCCTGCTCGAACACCTCGGGCAGCTCGTCCAGCAGGAACGGCCAGCGGTTCGAGACCAGCCCGTCGCGGGTGGCGGTCACGTGGTAGGTACCCGGCGGCTGGCCCAGCGAGGGCAGGTTCAACCGCGTTTGCTGCAGGTTCACGCCCTGCATTTCGACCAACAGCGGCTGGCCCGCCCGGCCGCCCAGCGGGAAGATGCTCGTCAAAAACGGGGTTTCGCCAATCTGGATGCGGTAGACAAAATCCTCGCGGCCGCGGAATAGGGCATCGGAGATCGTCAATACGTACTCGCCGTCCTCGGGCACCCGATAGGAGATCACGGAATCCGGTTGGAAACGAAACGTGTCGCTGTAAGCCACTTCGCGCCCGTCCGGTCCGTACAGCGTCAGCACGGGTTGGAACCAGCTGGGCACGGCATCGGCGATGTAGGGGATCAACTGGCGGGCTTGGACGGCGATCACCAGCTCCTGGCCCCGCCGGGCTTCCCAGCGGTAGTGATTGACTTCGCCCGCGGCGACTTGACCGTTCACCACACACGGGATTCGGACCCGCCGCTCGACCTGCTCCGCCGGCCGATTCCGCTCCGCCGCCTGCTCGTTGCCCAACACGGGCAGCAAACTGGTCGCCATGGGCTCGCGGGCCGATTCGGGCAACTGGCTCACCTGAAACACCATCGGGTTCGTCACGCCGGTGCCGGTGACCACGCGGATTTCCCGCGGGCCCGGAGCGGCCTCCGCCGCGATGGTCGCCCGGGCGAACACCAGATGGGCCAAGGCCGGGTTGGCGGGCCGGTTCACATAACCGGCCAAACGCTCCTCAATCCGCAACATGATCTTTCGCGAAGTCTCGTCCAGCGGGCGACCGGCTTGCTGCTGTCCCCGCCGCGACTGCTGACGCAACGCGCGCAACTGCTCACGCATCAAGGTGACTTCCTGGTTATTCAGCTGCCGTCGGAATTCGACTAATTCGACCTGGACACCCCCGCCGGAGACCAGCACCGCCTGGGCTCCGTCCAGACGTTGCCCACCCAGACGAACAGGGAACGTCGTGCCCTGCTGACCCCCGGCAGGGTAGACGAAGCCGATATACGGCGGCGCTTGCCCTGCGGCGGCGGTGGCCAGGATCAGCCAAGCGGCCAAGCCCCCCAGCGGTATCCAACGGCGAGCGAGCATGGTTACGTTCCTTTTCCGGAAATGACAACCAGGAGGTCTACATGATCTCGGTCAGCAAGCCGGCCGAGGGGACGCGATCGCCGGGCAGCGGCAGGACGCGGGCTTCCAAGCCTTCGGGATGGGGCAGTTCGGCGTGGAAGTCGATTCCGGCCAGCTGGTAGATGCTGCCGAGCAGATCGACGGGATAGACGGGTCGTTCGGCCACGTTTTCCCCCGTTTCGTCGGACGCGCCCACCACGCGGCCTCCTTGAAAACCCCCGCCGGCGACCAATACGGTAAACACCCGGCCGTAGTGGCCGCGGCCGCCGTTCCAAGGCGGTTGCCAGTCGACCTTCGGCGTGCGACCGAACTCGCCCGTACACCAGACCAGCGTCGAATCGAGCAGTTCGAGATCGTGCAGATCCTGCAAGAGCGTGGCCAAGCCCTGATCCAGTTGCGGGCACTGGCGGCGCATGGTGGGGAAATGATTGCGGTGGGTATCCCAGCCGCCGGGGAAGTTGATCACCACGTAGGGTACCCCGGTCTGGACCAGCCGACGGGCCGCCAGACACTGCTGGCCGAACGTATGCCGCCCGTAGCGGTCCCGCAACTCGGCCGTTTCCTGGTTCAAATCGAACACATCGCGGCCGCTGCCCAAGATCAACTCGTAAGCCGTATCCTGCGTCTGCTGGGCTCGCGCCATTTCGGGGCAGTCTTCCATCAGGCGGCTCATCGTATTCAACTGGCCCAGCAATTCGCGGCGAGCCTGCTGCCGCTGGTCCGTGATCCCGCGAGCGATCACGCCTTCGACCTCGAAACGCGCGGCGTTCGGATCACCGCCGGTAGCGAACGGCTTGTAG
Source organism: Planctomycetaceae bacterium (assembly GCA_007133715.1). Lineage (GTDB taxonomy): Bacteria > Planctomycetota > Planctomycetia > Pirellulales > Pirellulaceae > SLMF01. Next base: position 14,329 of record SLMF01000524.1, on the reverse strand, counting down.
TTGGGACCCAGGAAGCCTTCCTCAGAAAACCGGCCCTGGGCGCGGGTCAGTACGACGTAGGGCGGGATCAGGCCGGTATACCCCGCACCTTGGAATAAAGCGAACACCGCCCCGACACTGGGGTACGCCAGCCGACCTCCCGGCGGATGACCCGTCTGCATCAGGTAAGCGGCCGTCTCGTGGCCGTTGATGCCGTGCGTCATGCTGCGGATCAGCGAGTACTTGTCCGCCTGTTGGGCCAAGTGGGGAAAAAGGCCACTCAATTCGATCCCGGGGACGTTGGTGGGGATCACCTGCCGGAACTCGCCCAAGTACTCCTGACCCGAATCGGGTTTGGGGTCCCAGGTATCGTTGTGAGACATGCCGCCCCACAAAAAAATCTGGATGACCGACTTGGCCGGCGCGGCGGGCGGCGGCGAGTCGGGTTCGGCGGCGGACGGCGGCAGGGGTGCGGTCAAGCGGTGGGCCAGCATCATCCCGCTCGAACCGGCCAAACTTTGGCGGATCGCTTGTCGCCGCGACATCCGCGACGAGCGGTGGGCGTCGTCTGACAAGTCCATGCTCAAATCCTCCTCGGTGCCCGTGTGGGACGAGCAAAAAGGGAAATCACGCCGTGAAACGTTAGTGCCGATACAGGAATTCCTGGGTATTGATCAAGGCCCAGGCCAGATCGATGGCGGCCGCCCGGCGGCCCGGCACGGATTGGACGTAACGGGAAACCGAACGCACTTCTTCCCGCGTCGGCGGACGCGAAAGAATCGTCAAGTACACCGTCTCGATCATCTCGTCCCGCGAGCCTTCTCCCTCCAACAGCTGAGGCAACCAGGGCCCGCTGGCCAGCTTCTGCTGGATGTGGCTGGAGTTCAGCAAATGTAGCCACTGAGCCGGCACCGGCTGGTTCGACCGCTCGTTCGCCAAACCCGTCGCCCGAGCCGAACGGCCAAATAAGGCCAAAAACTGGCTGGTGATGCTGCCGTCGGCCAAAGCAATCGCCCGCATCTCCCGGGGAATGAACGTAAACGGCTCAGGGATCGGACTGGTGTACAAGTCCGTCGTCCCCGTGATCTGATTGATCGCGTCGATCAATACCTCGGCATCTAACCGCCGCGGAACGTAACGGGCGAACGGCACCTGATCGTCCGTGACACCCGAGTGGGGCAGCGAGGAGAGTTGGTAGGTACGGGAGTTCAGGATCAGCCGGTACAGGTGCTGCAGATCGTAGTCGGCGGCAATCAGTTCCTGCTCCAGATACTCGAGCAGTTCCGGATAACAGGGGGGATTGTCTTGCCGGAGGTCGTCCGGCTCGTGGACAAGACCGCGGCCCAAGAACCAAGCCCAGACGCGGTTCACGATACTGCGGGTGAACCAGGGATTTTCGGGGGTGATCAGCCAATCGGCGAACGCCTCGCGGGGGTCACGACTCGGTGGCAGATCGAGAGGCGTACCGTCCGGGAAAACGGCTCGCAACGGGCGGTCGAGGCCCCGCATCACGGCTACGGTCAGGGCCCCGTCGCGGGACCCCCGCTCCACCGTCCCCGGCTCGACCCGGCCGAGCACCCCCCGCTCCGCCGCTGCCAGCGGGTCCCAGTACACAATCTCTTCCTTCCACTCGCTGGTGGGCTTATATCCGATTTGCGAGAAAAACACGGCCATGCCCGCCACCCGGTCCTCAGGCCAAGCATCCGCACGGGCCCCCATGAACGTCAAGGCCACGGTCGCGGCGATCCCTTCCGGCGTCTTGTCCTGAATCGCCCGGTAGAAGTTGACCGGCCCGACTTGAAAGTTGCTGCCGCTGGACGTCAGCAACTCGCGGACAAACCGATCATACGGCTGGTTCTGGGCCAGCGCAGCCCGCACCCAGCGATGGTAGGCCTGCGCCGCATTCGGCCAGAGATTCACCGGAATCTCCGCCTTGATCCGCAGCACATCCCCCCATTTCATCGACCAGTAGTCGGGAAACTCCGGGCGTTGCAGCAGGTGCTCGATCAGCCGAGTTCGCTTGTCCGCCGCCGTATCGGCCAGGAAGCGGCGAGCCTCGTCGGCGGTGGGCAGCGTCCCGATCACATCCAGGTAGGCCCGCCGCAAGAAGACAGCGTCGGAACACAACACCGGTTCGATCCCGGCTTGCTCCAAGCGAGCAAAGACCATCCGATCCAGCTGGCCCACCGGCGGGGGCGAACGGTCACTTTCGAACAGCTCGGACCCTTCCACGGGCAACAGGATCGCGCCGAACAGCGTGCCCACCAAGCCCCCCAAAACAGACCAACCCATCTGGTTCATCGATTTTCGGCCCTTTGTTTTGGTAGGCCAAGCTGTGCTGTGTCGCTTGTAACCGAGCGATCCTCGTCGATTATAACGTGTTGAACCCCACTTGTCCGCATTGGTTCCGCGGTTTTGTCAGGGCCTCTCAACACAATAAGCCCTCCGGAAACCGGAGGGCTTGTGGAAAAAAACGAGCACACCAGGACGTCGATCAACGTTTGGAGAACTGCGTGCCTTTGCGAGCCCCATGCTTACCGTACTTCTTGCGCTCTTTCATGCGGGAATCCCGCGTCAAAAAGCCTTCGTCTCGCATGGCGGGAAACAGTTCGGTATCGTAGCTGATTAGCGCTCGAGCGATCCCCATGCGGCAGGCGCCCGCTTGACCTGTCGTGCCGCCGCCGTTCACGCGGATCGAGACGTCTAACTTGTCCAACTGACCTGCCACCTTCAGCACGTCGGTCACGGTCCGGCGATCCTGATCGATCAGAAAGAACTCTGCCAGCGGGCGCTGGTTGATCATGATCTTACCCGAACCGGCCCGGATGCGAACCCGCGCCACCGAAGTCTTCCGACGCCCCGTACCCAGTGCGTCACCACTGATCTTGTCTCTTTTGACAGCTACCATAATTGTCGATTCAAGCTGGAAGGAAAAAGGGGGGCGAACGAGCGGGTTGACGGCTCGCCCGTGCCGTTCACGCACCGAAGTCGGCCGGTTTCGGCTGCTGCGCCTGATGGGGATGATCCGGCCCCACAAAGATCTTGAGCTTGGACAGCATCTTGCGCCCCAGCTTGTTCTTCGGCAGCATCCGGCGAATCGCGTCTCGCACCACCTGTTCCGGGTGATCTGCCATCCGCTGTTCCGCCGTCTCCGATCGCAAACCGGGATAGCCCGTGTACCAAGTGTACGTCTTTTGCGACCACTTCCGGCCGCTCAACCGTACCTTTTCGGCGTTGACCACGATCACAAAGTCGCCCGTATCGACATGGGGGGTGTAGGTCGGGCGATGCTTTCCCATCAGTCGCACCGCAACCTCGCTGGCCATCCGGCCCAGAACCTTGTCCGTAGCATCGACTACCCACCACTGCGGGGTAACCTCGCCCGGCTTGGCCATATATGTTTTCACAGCAGCCAACGTCAAACTCCTCCCTCGTTGCGATCGGTACTCCGATCGTGATCCCTGTAGGTGGGCAGATTTCGAGAAACGCAAAGTCTAGCAAGTCGCCCTCATGCTTTCAAGGGACGCGCCGATTTTCGGCTTGAATTCGGCTCGATTTTCCCGTCGAACCGCTTACAATCCCGTCTTGCATTTGACTTACATGACTCGATGACCTCTCTCAGGTGCTGGTCAAACCCTACCTTAGGATGATTCCATGCCAACCGAGTACCACAATTTCGGTATCCAGTTCCGCTACCCTGACAATTGGTCCCTGATCGATGAAGAAGCCTCGGGTTGGCCGCGACGTGTCTCCGTCCAGAGCCCGAACACGGCTTACTGGGAGCTGCAAATCTACCCATCCGACTACAGTCCGGTGAGCCTGACTCAAAAGGCACTCGACGTGTTTCGCGAAGAATACGACGACCTGGACGCCCAACCAGTGTCCGAAACCGTCGACCACCACCAGATCGTCGGCTACGACCTGGACTTCCTGTGCCTGGACTTTGTGGTGATGTGCCAAGTGCGCAGCCTGTCTCTCGGCGGCCAAACCCTGCTGCTGATCTGCCAAGCAGAAAGTCGGGAGTACCGGGAAGAGCGCGAGGTATTCGACGCCATCACCCGCAGTCTCAAGACTGCGGAAGACCCCCCATCAGACTGATGGTTTCCGACTGGGCCAACAACTCGTCCGCTCGTTGCAACAGCGGATCAAGCGGAGCATTTAGCCCGTCCTGCATGGCCGGATCGACGGCGGTAAACACCGACCGACAGTGGCGGCACTGGATGCTCTTGCCCAAATACTCGACACAGATCCGCAACTGCCGCCCACACGTGGGGCACCGTTGTGCAAAGAAAGATGCGTGCGTGTTCATGGGCTCTCCTCCTGCTGCCGAATCGACGTCGCCGACTGACGAACCACGCTATTCCGTCAAGCCGTTCAGTATACTCGACGCTGGCGTGTTTGCAAAAGGAGAGGTTGCCGGCGGATCAGAATCGGCGGGTTCGTCAGTCGCTTGGTGCTTGGTGATCTCTGACCCCTGAATCCTGATCCCTGAATCCTCGTCTTGAAACCCCTCCCTGAAACACCGCGATTCTCCCTCCACGAAGGGTACCAAACAAATCAGCCCAGGGCAACGCCCTCATCGTTACACACATTCTGGCGAGGCTGGGGCTACTGATCTGGCTGGAAGGTAGCGCAAACGGCGGGGCTTGCGGCGGGCAGGCAAACGGGGGGGTGCGGGACAGGGTTTGTTAGAGCCTTACGGTATGACTTCTCGGCGCCGTGCGCGCATCTTTCACCGGTTTCAAGGCGTTCTGCTCCCTTGGGGTGCTTTCTTTTTGCCTGAACTGGGAGCTTTCGGCAAGCGTGCAAGATTTTGGCTTTTTTCGCGGCGGTGTGGGGGGCTTGCGGTTTCAGGGGGCTGTGGCAGGGCGCGGGGGTGCCCATGAAGCCGCGGAGGAAGTCTCTGGGGCGCAGCTGGCTTGGCGGGATACCGAACGAGGTGCTGCTGCGAGTTCAAAGGGCCGTGGCTCAGCAGAAAGATGGAACGGTGGTTCTACGGCGAGGGTTGGTGACGGGTTTGGGCGAGCCGTCGGCGGCCGTGACGGCTTTGGCGCGGGTGCCGGGTTGGTCGCAGAGCGATTACGTATTTCCATTTTGTCCCGAGCGTCGTGGGGTCTACCCCCAGCGGGCGCCGTTCTTGTCCACGGGGTTTCCTTTTGGCATTTGGCATTGCGGGCGGCCGATGCCGGTGGTGGGCGAGCCGGATGATCGCTGGGCACCGCTGTTCATGGCCTTAACAGTTGGAGCACGATGTCGACGTACCCCAGACGGAGGCCACGCGGGCCCGCGCGAAGGACCAGGCCCGTCTGGTCGGGCAGTCTTACCGCCGTTTTCGCGAAGCGCACCTCGCCCTGACGCGACAGGCGGAGTAACGCATCGACCTGCCGTTTTACGGACGTCTGCCGTTTTACGGACGTCTGCCGTTTTACGGACGTCTGCCGATTTACGGACGTCTGCCGTTTCGCCACTGCCCGTGTTGTCCTCTGCCACTCCGCTGGCGAATTCATGGGGATTTGACTTGGCATCGCAGGCGAAATGTGGATAATTCGGGGCAGAAATGCGAGCATCGATGATATGCCCCCTCACCCCGCGGCCCCTTTGTCAAACCGTCTTCTGATCCGCAAAGCGACCAAAGCGGATGTGGTCGGGATCCGTTCCGTGCTGCATTCGGTGCGCCAAGAATATGGTGTGCTTTCGGCCAACGGCGTCGACGACCCCGAACTGGAGGACCTCGAAGCCAGTTTCTTTGACCGGGGCGGGTATTTCGAGGTGGTCGTGGATGGCCAGGGTCGCATCCTCGGCTGCGCTGGCTTGTACCGGCTGACCCACCTGCGGGCGGAGCTGTGCAAAATGTACTTGGAAAAGCCCGCTCGGGGCCACGGGCTCGGCAAACGGATGCTGAAGAACCTGCTGGCCGTGGCGCGTCGCAACGGCTTTCGCGAAGTCTGGCTAGAAACGAATTGCGTGCTGACCGAAGCCATCACCCTATACCGGCAGCATGGCTTCCAGCCCGTGGAATCGGACCACCTGCTGCCGCGTTGCGACCAGGCTTTCTTGCTGCAGCTGGACGGCCATATGAAGTGAAGGTGCTGGCGATAGCCGCGTGTGCCGCAATCCGGCGTTTGGTGGTGATTTCAGGTGACCACGCTGTCCGGGGATTTTCGGCCCGGCACCGTGGCCGCTCAGAAGCCGGCGGTCGGTTGCGGCAAGCGGACCAGTTGCGGCGGGGGCTGAGAGCGGGTCAGCATCTCCGAAGCGGGGGTCAGGTCCGGATTCAGGGCGACCGCTTGTTGTAACAGCGGAAGCGCCTCCTGCTCTCGGCCCAGTTCCTGCAGCATGCAAGCCACGTTGAAGCGGGCTTGGGCAGGCGGCAGCACGTTTTCCAAGGTGGCCACTGCGGTATCGGCATCCCCGGATGCCGCCCAGACGCGAGCCAGGTTGTTCCGGTAGCGGAGATTGCCGGGTTGGCTGGCAATTGCTCGATCCAAAAACTGCCGGGCCTGGTCCCACTGGGAATGGCGGGCGTGAAACAGTCCGAGATCATTCAGCACCACGGGATCTTCGGCTGCGTGTTTCCAAGCCTGGCGATAGGTCTCCCAGGCCTCTTCGGTCAAGCCATGCCGATCGTAGAAGCGGGCGCAGGCGAGCAGGACGTGGGGCTCCTCGGGCGCGACTTCCCGCGCCTTCGCATAGTGTCGCCGGGCCATCGGAAGTTGCCCCTGCTGCTCGGCAGTCGCCGCCAATTGCAGGTAGATGCGGGGGCCCACTCGATCGGGAATGGAAGCCAAACTGGCCGGATCGTCGGCCGATTCGACCCGAGGTTTCCACGGGGCCGCGATCGCATCGCCCACCTGACGGGTACCGGTAGCGAGCGAATTGCCCAGCTGTGCAGGATAACGAGTCCACGGACTCGACTTGGGCATGCCGTACCCCGCGTTACCCGAGACACCGTACGAGCCCCCTCCTTTGGAAGAAGACCAAACGGGCACCGTACAACCCACTTGGCTGACCAGGCAGCTGATCGCCACCAACGGGAGCCACAGATACCGAACCGCGTCCGTCTTCATTCGTCCTCCTTCGGCGGTAGCAGTCCCGAATTGGCGGAACACGCACGCCGTCGGTCACCCAGTTCCCATCCGCTCATTCCCCGCGGGGCCGTTGAAGTCACGAAGACCGGATAGGGCGGTTGATTCTCCAAAATCAGGCTCATCTGCGCCGATACCGAAGCGATCCGCGCTTCGGTGATCTCCTGGCTCGCTCCCTCCAGGATAAAGATCGTCCGCCGATGCGGGGGTAATTGAGTGATCGTGTACCGCAGTTTGTGCTGACCCGCCGGATTCAAGGTTTTCTGATCCGCATCGAACAAGCGGTCGTCGAAGGTATTCTGCTGCTGCCAGCCATTTTCGGTCATCTGTTGGAACGGCGCACGCACCGCGTTCCGATCCGACTCGAGAAACGGCCCGGGCCACTCGGCGACACGCCGCCGCTGCAGCTGGACATCGTACCAAAAGGCGGACCAGCGTTCGTTCCAGTTACGGGGGCGACACACCGATCCCGTTTCCCAGGGGCAGCAGGCGACCGGACCCTGGCTGTACAGAGGAACCCATGCGATCAGCGACAACAGGCAGGACAGGGCCATGGATAAACGCGACACAACAGGAACCTCCGTAGCAAGTGGCGTGATCGCTACTTCCCCTTTTCGGCGGTTCTCCGGGCGGATCTTGCTCCGAACACGAGCGAACCGGATATCCGGATGACACCTCTTAGGTAATCTGTCCCTCGCCAAGCATTGCGGCCACGGCCGTTTTCGCACAGGATAGACGGCTCTTCCAATCCCACACTTGCATTGACCCTTTTCGGCTCAGGAGACTTTCATGGCAGGTTTATTCGGCGGAATCGAAGCGGGGGGTACCAAATTCGTGTGTGCTGTCGGCACGGGGCCCGAGGATATCCGCCAACAAACACGTTTTCCGACCACCTCGCCGGACGAAACTTTGAATCGAGCCCTGGACTTCTTCCGCGAGGCGCGCCAACACGGGGAACTGGCTGGTCTGGGCATCGTTTCGTTCGGCCCCGTCGATCCCGACCCCGCCTCGCCCCACTTTGGATTTATCACTACGACCCCCAAGCCGGGTTGGGCTCACACCGATTTCGCCCCGCGATTCCAACGATCGCTGGGGGTGACTGTGGGCTTCGACACCGATGTCAACGGAGCAGCCTTGGGCGAGGCCCGCTGGGGAGCCGCCCGCGGACTGCAGACCTTTCTCTATCTGACAATCGGGACGGGGATCGGCGGCGGCGGACTGGCCGGCGGCCAGCTGCTGCATGGCTTGTTACACCCCGAAATGGGGCACATTCGTGTCCCTCATGACCGAAATGAGGATCCGTTCCCCGGCAGTTGCCCCTTTCATGGAGACTGCTTGGAAGGGCTGGCTTCGGGCCCCGCGATCGAGCAGCGATGGGGGCGAGCGGCCCGGGAGTTGCCCGCCGACCATGCCGCATGGGAACTGGAAGCCAAGTATTTGGGCTTGGCACTCAGCAACTTTGTCTGCACCCTCTCGCCGCAGCGGATTATTCTGGGGGGCGGCGTGATGGAACAAACCCAACTGTTTCCGATGATCCGCCACCAAATTCGCCAGCTGCTGAACGGTTACATCCAGTCACCCGTGTTACAAGATCAGATCGATCAGTTCGTAGTCCCCCCGGAATTAGGGAACCGCGCGGGCGTGCTGGGCGCGATCGCGCTGGCCCAACAGGCAGTGGCGGCGGGCAACTGAGGCGAGAATTCGCAGGGCAGATTGACACCGCGTGACGCAAATGGCTAGAATCTTGCAAGATTGACAAGATTCAGGGGAGAAACACCTCGAAAGGCAAGAAGAAACGGACCAGCAACCATCGCGGGGAGGAACCAATGGCTGCGAACGTAGCAGAATTTAAGGACGCAAGTTTCTCGGAAGACGTGCTTCAGGCCACGGAGCCCGTACTGGTGGACTTTTGGGCCCCCTGGTGCGGCCCCTGCCGCCAGTTAACGCCGATACTCGAACAGTTGGCCACGGATAATGGCGAGGCGGTCAAGATCGGCAAGTTGAACATCGATGACAACCCCGAGGTGACCCAGCAGTACCAGATCAGCAGCATCCCGACATTGCTGGTTTTCAAGGGGGGCGAGGTTGTCAACCGTTTTGTGGGTGCCCAACCCAAACCGCGGATCCAAGAGGCATTGGACGCCGCCAAGGCATAGAAGCTGGCGGCGGGTCAGGAAAGGTGGCTCGCAGGCAGCAATTGCTGCAGGCTGGCCACATCCAATTCGCTCAAGTGATCGACCACCCAATCGGCTTTGGCCAACTCGGTTCGGGTGCGTCCTGTACTGGCCAAGCCGACGCAGGCCGTCCCGGCGGCCTGCGCGGCGGCGATACCCGCCGGGGCATCTTCAATCACAATGCAGCGTGAGGGGGGGAGGTTCAGCCGTTCGGCGGCCAGCAGAAAGACTTGCGGATCCGGCTTGCCTCGTTTCACATCGGCGCCCGTAATCACGCCGCGAAAGCAGGCCCGCCGTTGCAAACCGTCCAGCGCCTGTTCCACGTTCTCCGGAGGCGCGGACGAGCCGAGGGCCAACAGAAAACCGGCCGCATACAACTCGTCAATCAGCTCGACAGCCCCCTCCATCACGGGAAAGTTCTGTTTGCAGAGTTTGCGGAACAAAGCCTCTTTCCGCGCGTCCCAACGCGCGACGTCGGCGTCGGCCAAGTCCTCGCCCCACAAAAAGCGAATCACCTCCCGGCTGGTGCGGCCAAAAGTCGCTTCGAACTGCTCGCGGTTGATCTGCAGCGAGTTCTCCCGACACATCATCTGCCAACTGGCGAAATGAGCCTGATACGAGTCGACCAGCACACCGTCCATATCAAATATCACGCCACACTTACTCGTTACCAACGTGTACCTCCACTCCCCTTTCGCCACCTCGATCCCTAGACTAAGTCGGGGCCTGCGATAAGTGCCGCCGGATTCCCCCTCGACGCCCATCGTATCGGCTGGAACCCAATCGGTAAACGGGGAACTTCAAAGCAAACCATGCACGTGCTGCTGTTCGATATCGATGGAACCTTGATCGACACCCGCGGCTCCGGGATACGCGCCTTGCAACTGGCGCTGGGCCACGTCGTGCCGCAGGCGCCACGCACCCCGATTGACACCTGCGGACGAACCGATCGCGCCATCGTCAACCAGTTGTTTGAGAATTATGGCGTGCCGAATTCCCCGGAAAACTGGCAGCGGTTCATGGATCGCTACCTCGAGTATCTGGCGAACACGCTCCCCCAATCCGATGGGCTAATCTTGCCGGGAGTGCTAACCCTGTTGGATCGGCTATCCGGTCGTCCAGATGTTGCCATGGGACTCTTGACGGGAAACACACGCGAGGGCGCGGAGATCAAGCTCCGGCATTTCGGGTTAGATCACTGGTTTCCGTTCGGCGGGTTCGGTGAAGAGCATGCCAATCGGGGGGGTGTGGCCGAGGCGGCGGTGGCGGCAGCACGCCGGTATCTGGGCTGCGGCAGGCCGTGGGACAGTGTCTGGGTGATCGGGGACACCCCTCAAGATGTGGCATGTGCTCGCCAGATTTGCGCTCATGCTGCAGCCGTCGCGACGGGCCGGTACGCCCGAGCAGATTTGGCGGCGGAACGCCCCGACATCCTGCTCGATAGTCTTGCAGAAACCCCGCGATTGTGGGAAGCCGTATTCGGGTCCGGAAGCTACAGCCCCAACCGACTGCGGTAGCGGACACTGGCCCGCTGCAGCAGGGCGCGGTCCTCTCGCGTCAGCGACTTCATGCCCTCCTGGTACAAGCGTGCCAAGATCGCATCGACCCGCGAGTCTTCTGCGAGTTCGCCTTCGCGCTGGCGTCGCAACCGATCTTGGCGACGGCGATCGAGCCAGCGGCGAAGCGGCCCCGACGTCGCCTCCGCCGATCCTTCCAATTCGTGTTCCAACACGGCGAGACTGCCAGAAAACTCGAATTCGCCCCAGGGGCCCGTTTCCGCACGCTCCGCGGCCAAATGTCCCAGCCGCGCACTGAAAAAAAGAAAAACAGCCAGCAACACCAGAACAAGACGGATCGAGAGCAACCAGGGGCCCTCGCCCGGCGCCCAGAAAATGAGCCCCAGCAGCACGATCAGAACCAGCAGTTGGGCGAAACGGGCCACGATCGCAGCCGCCTGACGTCGCGCAAGCTCCGGCCGCTTCGCCAATAGTGCCGCTTGGAAAGCATAACCTCCGTCCAGGGGAAACGCTGGCAGAAGATTGAGTAGCAGAAGGCAGCCGTTGATCCAGAACGTCAGCTTTAAGACCAGCTCGAACGGTCCCCCCAAGGTCACATCCTGCGGAACCAGGGGATTCATCAACCCCAGAACGTCTACATTCGCAGCCAGTAACGCCGGGATGCAAAGGACGCAGATCGCCAAGTTGACAACCGGGCCGGCCAAGTGCACCTGCAGCTCACCCCTCGGATTACCGGGTATCCGAAGGGGTGCCATACCGCCCAGAGGCCCGATGACCAGCTGCTCTACCACGTGCCCGTGGCGTAAAGCCCATACGGCATGCCCCAATTCGTGCAACAGCACACTGAAAAACAGCACCGGAAAACTGACCGTCAGGACGTTCCCGACGGACACCAGACCGCGCTCCGCAAACTGCCAGTTCGCGAAATAGGCACCGACGACGAACAGCACGAAGAACAGATGCAATCGCACCGTTACACCGCGCCAACGGCCTACAGTCAAACTCCAAGCAGTACGATCCGACATCACACTGGTAGCTCGACGCCAGTTGAACATTGGCTAGGCAAATCTTATGAAACCGATGAGACAAGAAAATTCGCTGTATTTTACCACGATTCCCGTTTCCAATCAACTATTGAAAGCTGGGAAGGGAGCCTTTCCAGAAGCCGTCGGCAAAAGTGCCCCGCCGGCTGGAATCGAAGTGCCGAGATCCCTGTCCTTTCAGTCGCACGGGAATTGTGCGGGCTCGCCGTTGATTTCGGCCAGCGCGTTACACGCCGCTCGCTGTTCGGCTTCTTTCTTGTTGCGGCCCCAAGCGGGAGGATACGACTTGACACCAATTTGGGCGGAAACCTTGAAGCACTTGCGGTGGTCGGGACCCTTCTCGTCGAGCAGTCGATACACGGGGGCACTGGCCAGCTCCCGCTGTGCGAGCTGTTGCAAGAGCGACTTATAATTCCCGCCTAATTCACCCGTCGATACCAACTCGATTTCTGGGCCCAGGTACTCCTCGATGAACCGGCGTGCTGCATCATTCCCCCCGTCCAGGTAAATTGCTGCAACCAAGGACTCGAATACATCCGCCAGCAGCGACGGCGGAATGGCTTCCGTACTGGAGACCCCCTTGCCAACGATCAGGAACTCCTGCAAATTCAGGGCTTCGCTGATCTTGGCACACGTCTGCCGACTGACAACGGCCGACTTGATCTTGGTCAGGTCGCCTTCGAGATAATCCGGGTAACGTTCGAACAGCAGTTCGCAGATCACGGCACCCAGAATCGCATCGCCCAAAAACTCCAAACGTTCGTTCGAGGCCAAGCGATGTTGGGCTCCCGAGGCGTGCGTCAACGCCTCACGCAACAGGGCCGGATTTTCGAAATGATATCCGATCCGCCGCTCACAACGTTGCATTTGCCGCGTTCGCAGGTCTTCTGGCTCTTGGATCACATCCAGTGGAGGCTGATTCATCGACTTAACTCCGTTGACTTCCCACTTCGCCGCCTGGGGGGCCAGCATTTCACCAGCCAATTCGTCCCCCGTCATTGGCCGCAAATCCATGTGTTTTATAATGGCCAAGTCGTGGAGAGGACAACCGCAGTTCCTGAATCCGCGGGCCAGCCCAGCGAGGGACTGGGATCGCGGAGCGCACCGTCATTGGTAACCCTCGTTACGGGGGAAAGTGAGAAAATGAATGAAAGTTCAACTCGTTCAGGCTAATTGGACGATTCTGGCCCTGATCATGAACTACGTTTTGTGGGGCATTTCCGCTCCGCTCGTGGGTGAGGATGCGGACGTCCAACAGGCGATTCGGCAGGCGCAGGCACTGTCACGCGCTTTTCGCCACGCGGCCGAGACCACCACGCCCGCCGTCGTCACCTTGATCGCCACCGCATCGGCAGAGGAACGCCGCGAAACGCTCAAACGCCTGCTGGAAGACCCGCGAATGCGTCCGTTGTTGCCCGAGGACGCCGAGGACCAGTGGTTGGGGGACTTTTCCGACACCGACCTGATCCCCGAAACACCTAGCCAGGTTGGCTCCGGAGTGATTATCGAGGCCTCCGGTGTTGTTCTGACGAACCATCACGTGGTGGAGGGGGCCAGCAAGGTGCTGGTACGCTTCAGCGATGGGCGAGAATACGTGGCGGAGGAGGTCAAGTCGGATCCGCTCAGCGATCTGGCCATCGTCCGGATCGCCACGGACGCTCCGCTGAAAACCGCGGCTTTGGGCGATTCATCGCAAGTCCAAATCGGCGACTGGGTCATCGCGATCGGTAGCCCCTTCGAGCTGGAAACGACCGTCAGTGCGGGGATCATCAGTGCGGAAGGCCGTGGAATCGAACAGATTCATCGCGGACGCCTGCTGCAGACCGATGCCGCCATCAATCCGGGTAACTCAGGCGGGCCCCTGGTGGACTTGGAGGGCAAAGTCGTGGGGATCAATACGGCGATCGCTTCCAGTCATGGCGGTTATCAGGGAATCGGGTTTGCCATTCCGATCAACCGGGCTCGATGGGTGGCAGACGAATTGTTGCAGCATGGCCGGGTTCGACGAGCTTACCTCGGCATTCGCATCGAGGAACTGACATCCGCGGCGGCGGAACAATTGCAAGTTGCCCCCCGATCGGGCGTCTACATACGCGAGGTCATTGCCGGTAGCCCGGCGGAGAAAGCCGGCTTGAGGACCAATGACGTGATCGTCGAGTTTGCTGGCCAGCGAGTGCGTGGCCCGCGCGATCTGCAGGATGTTGTCGAAGTGCAACCGATCGGTTCAGACCAACCGCTGAAGGTGCTGCGTCGCGGAACGACGGAAGAACTCACCGTGACCCTGGAGCCGTTGCCAGGCTCATGACCCAGACCGCCTGAACAAGCCCTGCCCAACTATGGCCCAGCAAGCAATCACCACTCGCATATCCTAATGCGACGGTAAGTTCTCTGCAGATGCTAAGGTGAGTCGTGGCTGGGTGTTTCGTCGTCGCGTCAAAATCAGTGGACGATTTCTTCGCGCGGCGGGAGTGATAATGTAGCCCAGTCCCCCTACACTTAGTCCCCCTACACTTAGTCCCCCTACACTTAGT
>SLMF01000275.1 GCA_007133715.1 Planctomycetaceae bacterium | reverse complement strand
GTGCTCTTCGGAGCGGGCAGCACCGCCAGAGCCTTTGCGGTCGAATTGGCCCAGGCCGGTGCCGCCGAACTGGTGGTCGTCAACCGGTCCGCCGAACCCGGCCAGTCTCTCGTCGATCTGCTGAACGAACAATTGCACATCCCCGCTCGCTTCGTTCATCTGAGTTCCGACTATGTGCTGGAAGAGAACACAAAAATAGTGGTGAACGCGACCACAATCGGCTGGGGGGACGACCAGGCGCGCTTGCCGCTCGATTCCCGCTCCCTGCGACCGGAGATGGTGGTGGCCGATGCGGTGGTCCATCCGCCGCGAACTCGCCTGATCTGCGATGCCCACGAGCGGGGTTGCCGCGTGCTGGAGGGGTTGAGCATCGTGGTGGGCGAAGCGGCGGCCGCCTTCAAACTCTGGACCGGCCACGAACCCGATCTGGGGGTGATGCGAGAAGCTCTGGAAGAGTTTCTCGAATGGTAACTCGTTATTTTGGAGCCGGCGATTCCCATCACAGCTCTCGCCGGCATGGTCTCGGGAGCCCGCATCGGCGCCCGCTCGATACAACCTCTTAGTTCATGGAAAGTTGCTGATGTCAGAAGTGTGTTCGCAACCGCGCAAAGTTGCCATTTTGTTCGCCGGTGGCCCGGCACCGGCTGCCAATGCCGTGATTTCGTCAGCCGCCCTGGCCTTCTTGCGGAACGGGATCGAAGTGGTCGGGATCCAACACGGCTATTCCGCTTTCGAAGAATTCGGCCCCGCTGCGCCCTTGGTCGAGGGCCAGCATTACGTGAACCTGGACTTGGCGGCCGTGAACCGGAAACGCAACGCTCAGGGGATCATGATCGGTACGGCTCGAACCAACCCCGGGAAGAAGGTGACCTCGCCCGCCGATCTGAGCGATGCCGAGAAGTCGGCTCCGCTGCGTCAGACTTACGACGCGCTCTGCTCTTTGGGGGTGGAAGCCTTGGTCTCCATCGGCGGCGATGATACGCTGAAAACGGCCAATAAGTTCAAGCTGTTCCAGGACCAACTACCGGCCGACGCACCGCGGATCCCCGTGGTCCATCTGCCTAAGACCATCGATAACGACTACTGCGGGATCGATTTCACCTTCGGTTACTTCACCGCGGTGAACAATCTGGCGATCGAACTCAACAACCTGCTGTATGACGCCGAGGCGAACAAGGCCTATTTTGTGGCCGAGTGCATGGGTCGGAGTGCGGGTTGGCTGGCCTACGGGGCGGCGATCGCCGGCGAAGCGAGTTTGGTGCTCAGCGTGGAAGATATCGCGGGGGAACTGCAGTCGACCGAAACGACGGTCAACCCGGAGACGGGCAAGTCGGAAACCCGGCAGATCCTGAATGGCGAAAAGCTGCTGGACCGCATCCTGAGCACCATTCTGGCGCGGGAGAAGGAGGGCAAGGAGTACGGCGTGTTGGTCTTGGCCGAGGGCTTGGTCACCTTGCTGCCCTCCGAGTATCTGGAGGGCGTGCCGCGGGACGAACACGGGCACATCAAGATTTCCCAGATTCAGTTGTATGATCTGATGTGCAACCTGCTGACCGAGCGTTACGAGAAGGTCACGGGCAAGAAGCGGCTGTTCAAGGGCATGCAATTGGGTTACGAGGCCCGTTGTGCCCAGCCCACCGCGTTTGATGCGATCCTGGGTAGCCAGCTGGGCGTGGGCGCCTACCGGGCTTTGGTCGAAGAGGGTCGCAACGGGGTGATGGTCTCGATCGCCGGCCAGATGGAGCTGGTGTTCGTCGAATTCGAGAAACTGGTCGATCCCCAAACCCTGGTCACGATGGTGCGGCATATCGAGCCCGGCGGCGATTTCCATCGTCTGGCGCGCATGTTGGAGGTTTGATGCGGGCTCAGACGCAGGTCGCGTGCCAGCGGTCCAGGATCTGCGACCCGCTGGCCGTGCCGGTCGTACCGAGTTGCTGGACGGTGATCGAAGCGGCCAGGTTCCCCACAACGGCCGCTTCGTAGGGCGAGGCGCCGGCCAGCAGGGCCAACACGATCCCGCTGGTCGCGCTGTCTCCGGCTCCGACAATGTCCAGCGGACCGGAGACCGGGCCAGCGGGCGCATGTTCGTGCTGGCCGTCGGGATGTGCGATCAGGATCCCGGCAGCCCCCCGGGTGCAGAACACCGGCCGGGCGGTGCGTGCGGCCAAGCGACTGGCCGCGCGCAGCATGTCGGGCTCGCCGCGAACCGCCCCCAAGATCTCGTCCTGGTTGCCCTTGAGAATGCCGAAATCAAAGCGGTCCAACCCCCGGCGGCTGTCCACAAAGATCAGCTTGTCCGGCCGCTCTCGAGCCAGGCTCCGCAGGCACTCACGGACCTGATCATGCACGACCCCTTCGTTCTGCTGGTCCAGCTGGTCCAGCACGATCAGCCCCTCGGTTTCGACAAAGACTTGCCGTATCCGGTCACCCAGCGCGGCCCGTAGCTCGGGAGGCAGCGGTTCCCGCGAACGGACGTCCAGCCGATGCAACTCGACCAGCCCGCCCCCGGGCTCCGGCTTCAGCGGTTTGATGTACGTCGGCGTCCAACGGTCCGCCGAACGCAGCACGTCCCGGGTCGATACGGCTTGACGCTGTAACTCGCGCAGCAGGTCGTCTCCATGCCCGTCCTGGCCGATCACCGATACCGGCTGCACATGCCCCACGCCCAAGGCCAGCAGATTGCTCAACACCGTACCCAAGGCGCCGGGCTGATTGCGGATC
Source organism: Planctomycetaceae bacterium (assembly GCA_007133715.1). GTDB lineage: Bacteria > Planctomycetota > Planctomycetia > Pirellulales > Pirellulaceae > SLMF01. Next base: position 2,384 of record SLMF01000275.1, on the reverse strand, counting down.
CGCGCGATTTGGTAAGCTTCCAGCCCGGTTTCTCGCGAGTACTCGCGAACTTCCGGGGCGATGTGCAGGTAACGGTCCAGGAACAGATCGCCCACCAGACCGACCGCCAGTTTGGAAAACGTGGCCAGCAGCGTCTCGAGCCGTTCCCGCGTGATCATGGGAGGGTTCCCCGCAAGGTTTTACCCGTTCGTGTTTTCGCAGACGCCGTGGCGACGGTTATCGAGAAAAAACGCCCGGCTGGCTGCCAGCCGGGCGGCGGGTTTCTCGCTCAAATCAAACAGCCCGCGTTAGGCAAACGGGTCGGTGCGGCCGGGAACCGGGATCGGGTAATCCCCATGCTCGTCCTGCTCCACCGGCGCCGGGGCGTCCCAAGCCAAGTTTTCCGGGAACTCAGTCTGACCCTTCTCGACCGCCTCGTCCCAGCGAACGATCCGCCCGGAATAGGTGGCCATGCGGCCCAGGACCGCCGTCATGCTGCTGGTCGCACCGTACCAGCCCTCGTTGTGCTCGCGGTCTTCCTGGATGGATTTGACCAACTCGATGTGCTCCTGGATCATGGCGTTGGGGTTGTCGCCCGAAAACTGCCAGGCGTTCTCGCCGGTGATCCGACCATTGGCATTCGAATTGCCCAGCACGCCTTCGATCGACTCGGAGACGTTGTTCCAGCAGCCCGGAATATGGCGGCACTGGCTGTACATCTTGGTGCCGTCGGGGTAGGTGAATTCGACGAAGTGCGAATCGAAGATCTGCCCGACGCCGCGGTTGCCACCCTCGTAACGGACTATGCACCCGCCCATCCCATTGGCCTCGACCGGATGCGCGTCCATGGCCCAGTTGCAGATGTCCAGGTTGTGCACGTGCTGCTCACAAATGTTGTCGCCGCTGAGCCAGCAGAAGTGGTACCAGTTGTGCACTTGGTACTGCATCTCGGTCATGTCGGCTTCGCGGCGGCGGATCCAGATCCCGCCACCGTTCCAGTAGCCCCGCAGCAAGGTCAGCCGGCCCAGGGCGCCGTCATGGATCCGCTTCATGGTCTCCACGTAACTCCGCTGGTGCCGCCGCTGGAACCCGACCACGACTTTCAAACCCTTCTCGTCGGCCATCTTGTTGGCTTCGACCAGGATCTTGTAACCCGGGGCATCGACGCAGCAAGGCTTCTCCATGAACACATGCTTGCCGGCTTGGATCGCAGCGGCATACTGCCGCGGGCGAAAACCGGGCGGGCTGCAGTTCAATACGATGTCGCAGTCGGTCTCCAACACGTCCTTGCAGGAATCCAAACCGCTGAACACCCGCTCGTCAGGCAGGTCGACCCGGTCCTTGAAATCGCCATGATCGCGCCAGCGACGGGCCGTGCCCTCGACTCGATTCTCGAACGCGTCGGCCAGCGCGATCAAACGCACGGAATTGCTGGCCCGCATGATGTCGTTGATGGCGCCGTTGCCACGGCCTCCACAACCGATCAGTGCGACTTTCAGCACATCACTGCCCTGAGCATGCGCCATGCGGGCAGAACCCAGGTTCAAACCGCCCGCCAGGGCACCTCCGGCAACCGCTGCGGTGGACGTCTTCAGAAAACCACGACGCGAATCAACGTTTCTTTCACTCATCGCATACACTCCTGGTGCAGAACGTCCCTTCGGGTTGCCCACTCACAACCCAGAAGAAGACTAGAATCAATAACAGGTGGGAATCTTAGCTACGGCAGGAATCGTACAAAGAATCCACGTACAGAACCTTATCATGGGAATGTCCGGCTGCCAATGTCAATCGGGCGCGCCTTGCCAAACCGGTTTTTTCGCTAAATATGCCCCAGAATTCAAGGCCGTTCGGGGTGCAAGGCCGCACACTGACTCAAACGTCGCTCGATTTCCGCCAGCACGCGCTGGTATCCCGGCCCGCCCACGCCGCCGTAGTCCCGCTGAAATTCGGCATCCGGGATGCCCTCCGGAAGATCGGCTGCGGGCGGGAAGAGATGGTCCACGTCGAAGGCGTCCAGCAGCCACCGCTGCATCTGCCGCGCCGCCGCTTCGTCATGAATCGCCGCCAAACCGAACAGCGTCCCCGCGCGGTCAGCCAGCAAATCCGAAAAAGAAAAACCACTGCCCCCAAGCCCCGCATCCAACTCCTCCTTGAGCAAGCCCACGGCGTCACTGGCCGCCTCCGACGAGAGTACCGCTAATGCCGCGCTGACCCAAAAGTGCTGGGCCCAGTCCGGTCGGCCGCGGACGGTCACCCGCCCCGACGCGCGCCGAGCCGCTGTCCGGGACGAACCGTCGGTTACCGGACCCACAAATTGCTCGATCCGCGGATGCCCCAAAAGAATCGCCAACGCATAAATGGCGGCCCGGTTCTCCTCGACGGCTCGGGTCTTCCCCGATCGC
>SLMF01000699.1 GCA_007133715.1 Planctomycetaceae bacterium | reverse complement strand
CGCCGCAGGCTTTCGGATTCGAAGACGGGGACATGCACGGTCCGAATATCGGGTCGGTACAAGGACGGATGTCCGATCTGGTAGGTCGCACATCCCATCAGGATGGCCAGCAGAAGCGAGGCGACGGCGGCCAGCCGGGCGGTGGGCGCGCAAGCAGCCCGGCGAGGGAGGCCGTTGGGAGCCGGCGCGGAAGCGTTCGTCCCTCCCGACCGCCCCGAAGACCGGGTCGGCAGGGCGAACTCTACGCTCGGATGGCTGCCGGGGATCGAGTGCACGACAGAGGGCTCCTGGTTCGCCAGCGACTAGCGTGAGGTGGTCGTGGGTTCCGAGGACGCCATCAACGGGCGGACATCCTCGGTGTCCGGAAACAGATTGACCAACCATTCCATTCGTTGGGGGGGAATGGGAGGGAGGGGCGCAATTTGGGCCAGACGCACTTCGGCTTCTTCCGCAAAGGGGGTCTCGGCAAACTCGGTCGTCAGCACTTCGTAATGGAAGCCCGCCGCAGCGTATTCTCGCCGCCGATCGTAGTAGCGAGCACGATACCATTCCCGCTCCGCCTGGTTGAAACGCACCTCGGCATACGCCCGGTTGAGATAGTCGCGGTGCTGTTCCGCGTCGTTCGGAAAGAGGCGTCGCATCTGACGAATCAGCTTCTCCGCCTCTTCCAACCCCTGGCCGGCATAGTCCGGCCCCTCGTAGCTCATCATCTTGGCCTTCACACCCAGCAGATGGGCGTTGAATTGATGGTCGCTGCTGGGAAAGCTATTTCGCAGGTCCGTGTAGAAACTGTCCGCGTCCAAAAAACGACCGCGGGTAAAATAGGCGTTGCCAGCAGCCAGGGTCGCATCGTCCGCCAGCCTGCCGGTCGGATCGTCGATCCGGATCCGGTCGAAAATCCGCACCGCATGTCCAAACGTATCTCGCCAAGGACGCTGCCGATTGGTCACGTTGACGGCCCAGAACGGCTGGGGACGGACTTCGTTCAATTTCAGCCAGTAATCGGCGAGGGCGAAACGGCGAACCGCCACCACGTCCAGATACTTGGTGTGCGGGTACTTGGCGATCAGCTGCTCGTACAGATCATTCGCGCGCGGATAATGGTCCGCAAAGAAGTAGGATTCCCCAGCCAAGAACAGGGCATCCTGTTCGAGCGCCGAATCCGGCCAGCGATCAGCGGCGTTGCGGAAGCGGCGTGCCGCCTGCAACAACTCATCCCGCCGCGGCGAGTTTTTGTCGGCCAACCCGGCGCGGTAGTGCATTTCACCAATGCCATAGACCTCGCGAGCTTTGTCCGGATCGTAACCTTTGCCCACCAAGCGGCGACCGGTCTCCCGAATCCGTTTGGAAAAAACTTGGGGCGAATACCACGCGGACGATTCGTCTGCCGAATGCAAACCCGAATCCCGGCTGCTATTTAACGGCGTGCACCCGACCGCCAGCAGCAGGGCCAGGGGCAGCAGGAGGCTCGTGTGAGGGACACCATATGCTTGCATGTCTTGGACTTCCTTGTCCAGCCGCCCGTTCAGGTGGCCAACGTTCCCAAATACCTCTGCATCCGGGGGCGATGCCCGAGCAGGTTTGCCAAGTAATGGTTCATTACTCCACGCACTTCACCCCGGAAGCGGGGATGATCTGCCATCCGCTCGGGGTCGGCTGCGCCCGCCAACGCCTGCCGCAGGATCTGCAGCGCCTCGTGACTCAGACTGATCACTTGACGCTGTCCCGGTCGGCAAGCCTCGCACAGCAGTCCCCCGGCCAAGGGGCCGAATCGCATCCGCGGTTGCTGGGGAACCGGCGTGCCGCACCGCGCGCAGACGTCCAGGGAGGGCAGGTAGCCCAGCTGCTGCAGTAGCGACAACTCGAATCGCAGCACGGTCTGTGCCAAGTTTGCGTCGTGGTCCAGGTCGATCAAAGTCCGTTCCGCCTCGGCATACAATTCGGGATGAGGGTCGGCGATTTCCGTCAATTCCGTAAGCAACTCGGCCGTGTAATACCCCGCGTAAAGACGAGACAGGTCGCGGGACGCCGCCCGAAACCGTCGTTCGAGACGGGCTTCGGTCAGCAGATCGAGTGCTCCGGTTGTTTTATGAATGAACACTATGCGACAAACGGCCAGCAGGTCAAGAGCAGAGTCGAAGGGACCTTTCGGCCGTCGGGCCCCTTTGGCCAGCGCCGCAATCTTGCCAAAATCCCGCGTAAACAGGGTTACCACGCAACTGCTCTCGCTGAAATCGACCAGACGCAGGACCACCGCCGACGTTTTTTCTGTTGCCATGCCGCTCCACCCGCTGGCGCCGCTGCCGATGCTGTCACTCGGGCGCAGCGGATTCGCCCGAGGCGCGTCCCCGTTGCGGCCGTTTCGACGAGACCTCGACCAGTAACCGCTCGATCGCCCGGGCATGCGATGCCAGCACCGTGATCCGGGCCCCCGAGTGCTCGATCGACTCCCGCGGTTGGGGAATATATCCCAGCCGCCGCACTACGTAGCCCGCGATCGTATCGAAATCGTCCGCTTCCGGCAAATCCAAACCCAACCGCTCGTTCACCAAGTCCACATGCACCCCGCCTTCGACCTCGAAACGGTGCCCCCCCAACACGCGAATCCCCTCCTGTAACTCTTCCTCCGAGTCGCTTTCATCAATGATCTCCCCCACAATCTCTTCCAACACGTCTTCAATCGTGACCACCCCCAACACGGTCTGATACTCGTCGACAACCACCGCCAGATGCTTGCGGCAACTGCGAAAATGACCCAACAACTCATGCAGCGGCATCGTTCCCGGACATAACCACGGCTCGCGCAACAAACTCTCCAGCGGCCGGACCGGTTGACCGGCTTGACGAGCCAAATCCGGCAGCAGGTCCTTGACGTATAAGACCCCGATCACATTGTCCAGCGAACCTTGATACACCGGCAGACGGGTGCGCCCCGACCGAATGACCAGCTCCAAGATGGCGGGCCACTCCATCCGCACGTCGATCGCATCCACCCGAGCACGGGGGGTCATGATGTCCGAAACGTCCCCGTCTCCTAACTCGAAGACCCCCTCGATCATGTCCCGCATCTCGGCTTCCAGCAGCCCCTCCCGCTCTCCGGCCGAAACCATCGTCAGGATTTCATCCTCCAAAGCATCCTCTTCCTCCTCCCTCTCCGGTTGGGGTGATTGGCCGGCGAGCCGCCGAAACAGCCGCTGCACCCCGGCCAGGATCTCGTCCAGGGGCCAGAAAATCGCGTAAATGCCCCTCCATAAGGCCCAGGTTCGCAGCAACAACGGCGCCGCCCACTGCCGCGCGATCGCCGACGGCAGCCAACTGGTCAGCGAAAACAGCACCAGCAAGCACAGTACGACCGCCGAAAACTGCTGAGAAAACCGCATAACCCCCCACCAGGGCGATACCAGCAGGGTGGTCCCGGAAATCAGCAGCCCCAACCCGACCACTTCGCACTTCTCGATCGCCAGGGCAACTTCCTCATGCAAATCCAGAATCTGCCCGAATAGTTCGCGCCGCCGACGCAAGCGACAATACAGTTCCAGTTGCCGGTGCGAAAAATTCAACAGGATCCGCACGCCCGTAGCGGCCACCCCCGTCAGCAACAGGCCGACCACGACCATGCTGCCCAAAACCCCAGGGATCACGTGCCCGTCTCCTCCCCGTGTTCGACCTTGCCACCGTCTTCCTCCGCTTCGTCATAGCGGGGTGTCAAGCCGAGTTGGCCCAGATAGAACGTCTCCCGTTCCTGCATCGCCTGACGTTGGGTGGTCGTGCCGTCGTCAAAACCGACCAGATGCAACACGCCATGCACCACATACAGGACCAATTCGTCCTGCACCGCCCAGCCATAACTGCCACAGCGTTCCGCCGCCGTGTCGGCACTGACCACCACTTCGCCTTCCACTCGTCCGGGCGAAGCGTCCAGCAGGAAACTGAGCACGTCCGTCGGGTAATCGTGCTGAAGAAACCGGCGGTTCAAGTCATGAATAACCGAATCCTCGACCACCGCGATGCTCAAACTGCCCTGCTGAATCCCCTGTCCCTGCAACACGCGCCGCGCCGCTTCGATCAAACGTGCGGAATCCACCGGATGCTGCGTCTGGGTGTTGGCCAGCTCGATTTCAATCGTCACGAAACGATGCTCCTTTTTCGCGGCGTTTTCCGGGCGATCGGCCTTCGTCGTCGTAAGCCCGCACGATCTCTTGAACCAGCCGGTGCCGCACGATATCCGCCTTGGTCAACTTCACCACCCCCACACCGCGAATGCGTTGCAGACGGCGGAGCGCGTCGTTCAAACCGCTGGTGGCTTGCGGCGGCAGATCCGTTTGCGTCACGTCGCCAGAGACCACAATCTTCGAGTGCTCGCCCATCCGGGTCAAAAACATCTTCATCTGCGCAACCGTCGTGTTCTGCGCTTCGTCCAAAATAATGAAGGCCTCGTTCAACGTACGACCCCGCATGTAGGCCAGCGGCAGCACCTCGATCACGTCCATCTCCATCAGCCGCTTGATCTGTTCATGGTCGATCATTTCCCGCAAGGCGTCCAGCAGGGGCCGCAGATAGGGATTGATCTTGGCTTGCAGGTCGCCCGGCAGAAAGCCCAGATTCTCACCCGCCTCGACCGCCGGACGCACCAGGACAAGCTTGCGGACCTGCCGCTTCTTCAACGCCTCCACCGCCATCGCGACCCCCAAATAGGTCTTCCCGCTCCCGGCGGGGCCGATCGCAAACACCAAGTCGTTGCCGCGAATCGATTCCACATAACACGCTTGACCCGGCGTCCGCGGCCGAATCGTGCGACCCGCGTCGAAAATCTCGATCGCCCGCGAATCCCGCGGCGTATCGCCCGTCACCAGCGCCAGGACCGCCAACACGTCCTCGCTGGTCACCACCCCCGTTCGCTGAAGCTTGCCCTTCAGTTGCTCGAACGCCGAGATCGCTTTACTTACCCCCTCCGGGGAACCACACACACGTAACTCGCCGTTGCGGTGCGTCACCGTGACTTCGAAGGCGTCGCGGATCGTCTTCAGATGCTGATCCAACGTTCCCAGCAAGGCCCGCGCCAGCTCGGGGTCCGCCAGCGATAAGATGGCTTCATGCATTTCAGCTT
>SLMF01000185.1 GCA_007133715.1 Planctomycetaceae bacterium | reverse complement strand
GCCCGGTTTACCGGTTGCAGGTAACTCAAATCCCGCGGCACGAAGGAAAAGAGGTATTTCCGACGAGCGAGTTGGTGAACCGATTGTATCCACCGCCCGGTTTGGCCCACCATTTTCCCGTCCCCATCCAACTGACCCAGCAGGAGTTGGAACTGGCTCTGGCCGGACGTCTCGTCACCCGGGTGATCTATCTCGAGGATCCGCGGCAGGCCTTGGGCGTCGCGGACGAACCCGGCCAGCAGCGTTATTTCGAGGTCGGCGCGGACGAGGATCCGTTGCGAGCGGCGGATCGTTTGGGGCGTCCCATGGCGATTCTGCGGATGGGTTCGCGAATTCCAGAGGAAGCCGGGGGAGCGACGGGACGTGTTTCGGCATCGCCGCCGTACCAGCGACTAGTCCACCCGGGCCCCTTGCCCGAACCGGGGACGGGGCTGGAAGAATCAGGTTTTCAGGGAGCAAGCAATGCACGGCAAGTACGCGTCCGCTGAACAGCAATCGCGTCCCCGCTCGGCTACCCGCGCGGGATACGGGTGGTGGGTGGCTTTGGCGGTAAGTCTCTGTTCGTGCCAAAGTTGGGACCCTGCCGGTCCTTTGGCTTCGTCGCACGCGGCTCGCCAAGCGACGCCACCGCCTGCCCCGGCCTTTGCCCATGTGCAACCGGCGCCGGTGGTTTCGCCGCAAACCGCGGGGCACGCCGCAGGGCGCTCGCCGCTTGCCAACCCGGCGGACACCGCGGCGAACGGGCTTGTAGCACCGGTGTCCTATCTCCAGCCACCACCCGCCGGGCCGACTTGGCCCGCAGATACGGCCCCGCCCCCGCACACCGCCATCGATCCGCGGGCGGCCCGCGAATACCTGTTCGACGGGGGTGACCACCCGCCACCGGTACAGGTCTCACGCGACGGGACGGTGCGAGGCTTGCAAGCCGAAGATACCGTGGCCCACTTCGACACCCTGGATGGCCGTACCCGGGTCGAACCGTCCAACCGCGTCGCCATCTATGCCCCCCGCTTCGGTGCGGTTCGGAGCGTCTCCGGAATCGTTCTCCACGAACAGTTTGACCGCGCAGCCGGTGTCGACTTGCCAACCCAGGTCCGCTTCCATGAGGATCAGCGACTGGCGACCACCGTCCACCAACCGATTCAGGCCGAGCGTTATCTCGGGTTGGATACGGCCCAACGCTTTCGCGATACCATCCGCCCGGCCGACGTCCATGGCGGCCTTTACTTGGAAGCGACCGCCTGGCAACTCCATGTGCATGAAGACTTCCAAATCATCCGCAGCGGTACCTTCGACGACGCACAGAAAGCGCGGCTGGCTGTCCACCTGCGAGCCGCGCAAGCCTGGACCGCCGATCAAGCGGTCCAGGTGGTGCTGGACGAAACCTTGCTCCGTGTGGCTGTCGGCACGACGCAGGTCGAATCGGTCTACCGCTACGAATTGCCCGAGGGCAAGCCACGGCTCCGCGTGATCAAGCTCGCCTCGCGCCGCGAAGCTCAACCGGGCGACGAGGTCGAGTTCACCATCCGATATGACAATCTCGGCGACCAGACGATCGGTAATGTCACGATCCTGGACAATTTGACCACCCGACTGGAGTATCTCCCCGGAACGGCCGAGTCCACACGGGCGGCCCATTTTACGGTCGAGGATAATCACGTGGAATCGCTGCTGTTGCAATGGGAACTCGACGACCCACTTCCCGTCGGGGAAGGCGGGCTGGTTCGCTTCCGCTGCCGAGTCCGCTGAACGCCCGCGGTTGTCGCCCTGCCGACGCCGAATTACAATGGCGGTGTGGTTTCCCGCAGGCGACCGTCGCCCGCCAAACCACCTGACGTCAAATCCCGCTTCCGAAAAACCCCGAGGCCCGAAAGACGCTGGTGCGCATGACCAACAAGGTGATCATCGACTGCGATCCGGGAATCGATGACGCAGTGGCATTGTGCATGGCACTGTTCGATCCGCGGCTGGAGGTCTTGGGCGTGACGGCCGTCGAGGGCAATGTTTCTGCCCAGCAGGCCAGTTTGAATGTCCAAACGATCATCGATCAATTGGATCCGCCCCGATACCCACGTCTGGGGGCTGCCACTCCCCTGGAGACAGCGCCCGCCCTGGATATCCGTCACCTGCATGGCGACAACGGCCTGGCCAATATCGATTTCGCCGTCTCCCAACTGCATCACCAGCATCCTTCCGAGAAGATCCTCTACGATGCCTTGCGCTCGGCTCCCGAGCAGGTCACGTTGATCTGTCTGGGGCCTTTGACCAATCTGGCCCGGGTTTTTCAACGGGATCCCAATCTGGCCCTCTTGGTAAACAAGTTGGTGATTTCAGGGGGCAGCGCGCAGTGTGTGGGAAATGTAACGCCCGTCGCGGAATTCAATATGTTCTACGATCCGGCTGCGGCGCGTGCCGTCTTTCGCTCACCGACCACCAAGTTGCTGGTACCGCTGGAGGTGATCCAGCAGGTCGCTTTTACTTTGGATCTGGTCGAGCGTCTGCCGTCCGGTTCCAGCCGGGCGGGCCGGTTGTTGCGGCGTCTGGTGCCCTTTGCCTTCCGGGCTTATCGTCAGCATTTGGGGCAGGAGAGCATGTTCCTGCAGGATGCCGTGACCCTGGTCGCTGCCCTGCACCCGGAATTGTTCGTATTCCGCGAGATGGAGGGGGATGTGGAGATCATCGGCGAACTGACTCGCGGGGTGACCGTGTTTGATCGGCGACAGCACTCGCTGACCCGCTCGACCACCGCGGTAGCGACGGAAGTGGATGTGGCCGGGGTGTCGGATTGTATTCTACGGGGCCTGACAGAAGCCGGTCGCGCGACCTGAAACGCGTTCCGCGCCGCCCCCTGTGGTTTGGTCCTCGGGGCTGTGGCCAAAGTGTTGGTTGCCGCCGCGTTCGTAGCGGTTGCCGCGTGGCGGTTGCCGGGCTGGCAGCTACCATCCGCGGTCCTCGCCCCGTGCTTTTTGGAAGGGTTTTGGCGATATGGGTCTGATGCGTTTCCTGATCACGGGGCGCGACCGTATCGAGCCGTTGGCGATCGAGCGGGCCTATATCGCGGGAGCGGACGAGGTGCCGCTGCCCTGCCAGAAACGTTGGGAGAGCCCGAATATCCTGCAGGTCCAGCGGGACCAGGACGAATCGGGGCGTTTGCACCTGCTGTGGCCTGTCGCCGGGCTGGGACACGTGTTGTTGGCTACCTCCAGTTTGATGGAACGCGTGGCGCCCTATCACCTAACCCTCGAATTGGCTCGGGGCACGCTCAACCGCCTGCGTTCCCAAGCGGCCAGCTGGGAACAGGCCGGCTTGGAACTGTCCGCCTCCCTCAGGGATCGGATCCGCCAAGTCGAGGCGACCTTCATCGCGGCGGCCACCGCCCAGCACGATCCCGACCAGACCGCGCAAGAAGCCGAAGAGACAATCCAGACCGGTTTCTCCGCAGCTTGCGAACTGGGCCACCAGTATTCCGAACAGGTGCTCGCGGCACGCCATCAGCAGACCTCGCCACTGAACACGCTGCTGGCCGTGAATCCCGGAAATACGAGGATCCCCCCGTTCGCCGAGCCCATGTTGGCTGCCGCCGCCAATACGGCCGTGGTGCCCCTGGATTGGAAGACCCTCCAGCCGACTGCCGCAGGGTTTGACTGGACGCTGCCCGACCGCCACTTCCAATGGTGTCTGCAGCAGGGTTTCAAGGTCATCGCGGGCCCGCTGCTCCGACCCGACATCGAGGCTTTGCCCGATGCCGTGATCGGTTGCTGCTCGAACTTCGAGCGGTTGGAAGCCTGCGTCAAGAAATATCTCCAGGCGGTGATCAGCCGTTATCGCGGCCGAGTTCACTTGTGGCACGGTACGACACTCGGTCCGTTGCCCGCCCCCTTGCCGCTGTCCGACGAGCAACGGCTGCGTTTGAACGTGTTGGCGATCGATTGGACGCGGCGATTGGATCCACGCACGCCCGCTCTGGTGAGTGTGCCGCAGCCTTGGGGCGAGTTCTTAATCGACCGGCGTAACGAACTGCCTCCCAGCCAATTGGTCGAAATGCTGATCCGGGCGGAACTGGGGGTGGCGGGAATCGGTCTCGAACTGAATCTGGGCTACTGGCCCGCTGGCAGTCTCCCACGCGGCCCCCTGGAAATCAGTCGTTTGCTGGACCAGTGGGCCCAGTTGGGCCTGCCGTTGATTCCCTTTCTCTGTCTTCCCAGCGACCGTGGTCCCGATCCGCGTGCCAGCTCGCGGGTGGGGGGACCGCTGGTCGCTCCTGCGGATTCGCTGCCCTCGACGTCGAGCCAGAAACAGGGGCTCGAGCAACTGCTGCCCCTGCTTTTGGCTAAGCAATCGGTCCAGGCGGTGGTTTGGAATCAGACGTTTGACACGGTGCCTCATCGTTTCGCTCACGGCGGGCTGTTCGATGCTCAGAACCGTCCCAAGCCGTCGCTGGGCTCGCTGATCACGATCCGCCGTCAGCATCTGTCCTGACCGGCCGCTGGTAACAGAGCAGTTGCCCGGCCTCGGTGCTCAGGTAAAGGCGGCCTTGGGCAGCGATCAAGCCGTCGTAGACGGGCGGGCTTTCCAAAGTATCCACCTCCGCCAGTTGCTCGCCCGCGGCGGAGCAGAAGGCCCAGAGCAGCGCGCCCCGGCGGCCTTCGAAGGCGGCCAGCGGATCCTCGTCAGGCACCACGTCGGGCGGACCGGCCACAAAGAGCTTCTCCCCCGCCGCGACCAACGCCCGCACGCGAACCGGAATGAAACGCGACCACGTGTCCCGATCCTCCGCGTGATCACGGGCGAACAGCCGATAGCCGCGCGTGCCCGGAAAGAACCCGCGCCGCACCCGCACCGTTTCGGTGAAAACGTGCACGCCGAACAGCGTCTGGTCATCAAAGGCCAGGAGCTGGCCATAAGCCGGTACCCCGCGCATGTGCCGGTCCCAGCCGGGCCAGCGGTCGCTGTAAGTCCAGTAGGTGCCCTCGTTGTACGAGTCGTCCAGAAAACCGCGGGTGGCGATCAACCGTCGCGCGGACGAATCGCGTTCCGGAGCGGGCGGGTAGATGCGAAAGCCGCCGCGCTCGCGTTGCCGGTCTTGCATCGGAGCCGGAACCCGGCTCAAATCGCTCCGCAGCCGCTCCTGCAGCAGGAACAGATCGCCACCGTCGCTGACCAAAATGTCCGACTTGGCTCCGTCCATATATCCGGCCCCACCCGCGCTTTCGAACGGATCGAGATGCGGACCGGTCAAGCTGGTCTGGTACTGTACTTCGCCGCTGTCAGGATCCAGCCCGTAGACAAAGATCCCGCCATCCAGAAACGTGGAACGCCCGGCGGTGAAGTAAACCACCGGACGCGGTGGATCGGCCAAGACGTCCTGCTGGACCAACACGGTTCCATGCACGGGCCAAGCGGATTCGAATTGTTGGAAGGCGGCGATCCGGCGTTCTTCCGGAGCTGCTTGGAAACGCCAGACAAGCTGGCCATCGGCGGCCCGCAGGCAGTACACGGAACCGTCGGCCGAACCGAACAGGACCCGCCCTCGATACACCGTAGGCGGCGAATCCACCCGGCCCTCGGCCGTGTACGACCACAGCGGTCGCCCCGAGTCGGCGTCCAAGGCATGCACGGTATGGGCGTCCTTTTCCGCCACCAGCACCCGACCCTCTGCGACCACCGGCGGACTGAGATCGCCCGAAAAACTTATCTCCCAGCGACGTTCCAACGCGGCAGGTACCGTGGTTCGGACGTGACCGCTGCGCTGCGGATCCCGCCGATACATGGGCCAGTCTTCTGCCGAGGGTTCTTCCACCTCGTTCATCGGCTCGTCCGAGGGAGCACGCTGCAGCCGCTCCTGCCACGGCCGCGGTGCAGGGCACGTTCCGTCGCCCGCCGTCAAAGCGTTGAAGTGGGACAGCAACACGCCCTGGTAACAGACACACTGGTGCGGTGCCAGATACAAGATCCCGTTGCTCGGCAGCACCCCGTAAATGCAGGGCGCCCGCAACCAGTCGTGCTGCCGGTGGTTCGAGCCAACCAAGTCCAGAAACTCGACGCCCCGCTTGGGCAGCATCAAGTACCGCGCGGTCGCCTTGCTGCGGTAGCAGCGGTAGTGATGCCCTGGACTGGTCAGTTTCGGCACCGACACCTCACGCACCACGTCGCCGGTCTGCGGATCATAGGCCTGGCGCAGCAAGCGGGTTTCCATATTGTCGATGGGCAAGCGGGTCTCGCCGATCCAGACCAGGTCGTCGATCAGGAACAGGTCCGGTGGGTTGCTGATGCCCGGCCCCGCGTATCGCGGCCCCATCCACAGCAGCTCGCCCGTCTCGGCCGAAAAGGCGTGCAAGCGGCCCTGATGGCCGCCGGTGGATGCGGCGTACAGCACCGTCTGGTCCTGAGCCACCAGATTCCCCGCCGTTCCCCGATGTCCGTCGCGAATATCGAGCGGTTCGCTCCGCCACAATTCCCGGCCGTGGGCCCGGTCCAGACAGACGATTCGCTCGTAATTCGAGTAGAACACGCGGGGGCCGCGGACGGCCAGACTGAGCGGAGCCATCGCCTCGACCTCGCTCTGCCAACGCAGTTCCCCGCTGTCCGCATCCACCGCCATCACGCGCCCCGTCTGGCGCGTCGGCATCCCGCCCCACGTGTCGCGATCCGGCCGGTGCTCCGGCTCCCGCACTCGCAGCACCAACAACCCGTCGTCCAGCAGGAGCTCGTCAGCCAATTCCGTTTCTTCAAACTCGTCCAGCAGCCGACCCGTCGCCGCGTCCAGCACACTGACCGGCGCGTCGTAACCCAGTGTCACGTACAACCGCTGGGCGGTGGCCACCAGCCGTCTCGGTAATGTGGCCGGCAGATGCCGCAGCATCTGGGCTCGCTCGCGCACGTCGTTCCAGCGCGCCGGGTCGTGCCACTGCTGCCAGCCCCATTCGGGCATCGGCGCCCGCCACAGCTCTTTGCCATTGAATCCGTCGCGGGCGATCAGCGACCACTGGGCCGGGAAACGCGGGTCGGCCACGCCCAACGGACCGTCGTCCCAAATAGAGAACAGCCGACCGCCGGCCGAGACCATCCCCGCCAAGCTGGAATTGATCTCGTGGCTGCGGGCATAGGCCGGTCCGCAGACCCATTGCATCCGCTCCGGCGGACCGACCGCCGTGTCCCGGGAAACCGCATTGTTGTCCGGGCCGTACAGATAGTGAGGCCATTCGTCGAACGCCTCCGGCCAGGGCTTCCGCTGCGATAACCACCGGTCTGACTCACGCCTCAAGACCACGCCACGAGGTACCAACACCCGCAACAGCTCGCCCTCCGACACCCGGCCGGGCTCTTCCACCACGATCAGGTTCACGACATTCTCCGCATAAGGCAGCCGGTCACCCTCCCAGTGGCTCACCGAGACGCGGCCATAGCGGCCCGTGGCGCGGATGTGCTGCCGAGCCCGCTCGACCTGCTCGGCCGCCAGAGCTAAGCCCTGTACGGTGTAGCACGGTTCCGTCCCCAAGGCTGCTGTCAACTGCCCGTCCGCGGCACCCAAGTGCACGATCATGCCGCCCGAAATGCCACTCTGCTCCAGCAGCTGCTCCGCCAATTGCTCGGCAGCACCCCCGGCCGCCAAGCCCGGAAGAATCCCGAACACCCACAGCAGGGCCAACATACCACGGTACATCATTCACCTCCCCTTCTTTCCGACAGAAGCTCGACCACACCGCTGCATTGTAACCGAGTCTGGGGGCGGCGGAAAGCAATCCGGTCGGTCGGTTGCTTTCCGCCAGCCCTTCGAATAAGCTGGAAAGAACTGATATCCCGGTGATCTCAACAGCAAGGGCACGGTGCATGAGCATCCCATTTCTCAAGGCGGGTATTCTGCTGGCATGGCTGGTCGCAGCGGGCACCCTCCGGGCACAAACGGTCTACCGGGTGGAACCCGGCCAGGATTATCGGCCGATCCTGAATCGGCTCCAGCCCGGCGACGAACTGGTGTTCTTGCCCGGCACGCACGAGTATTCGGCTTCGTTCCGGCTGGAAGGCACTGCCAAGGCTCCCATCACCCTGCGCGGCCAACGCGATCCGTCCGGTAAGCTGCCCGAAGTCCGCTGGACTCATCGCGGTCGCAATCTGTGGGAAGTCCGAGGCCAGCATCTGGTCATCCGCGACTTGGTGCTGCACAACCCGAATCACTATGCGGTCCGCGTGGGGGAAGCAGCGCACCTCACGCTGGACAACGTAACCATCCGAGACAGCGGAGCCGGATTGTCCGCCAATCAGGCGTCTGTCCATGCCCTCCAGATCCGCAACTGCCGCTTCCTGGGGAATCGGGAAACCGATCTGTATATCGGGGTCCACGAGGGTAATCACCGTCCCCGGGCCCCGCAAATCACGAACTTTCTCCTCGAAGGCACTGTGATCGACGGCTCGGGACACCAGCCAGGCAGTACGGCCCAACGCGGCATCCAGATGAAGCATGACGTCCAAGGCACGGTCCGCCAGAACTTCATGATCCATACACGAGACCCCTGTGTCCACGCGTTCGGGATCGTGGATGGGGACACCGGGCGGCGGCAGGTGATCGAGAATAACATCCTGGTCCGCGTCTGCAACCGCGTCATCCTGCTGGACGGCGGTCACGTCACCCTACACGGCAATCTGGTGTTGGGCGGGACGGCCGGAGGCATCGAAGCCCGTGTCCGCAATCTGCCCTACGAAGCCCGGGTTTGCGACGGCTTGGTGATCACCGACAACCTGATCGCCGCCAACCGGGGACGCGGCGACCTGCGACTGCCGTCGCCGATTCGCGATCCCCTCATCCGCGGAAATCGAATCTATCACAGCCCCGGCGAACCGGCGCTGGTGAACCTGCCCCAAGGCCCCGAAGTGTACGATAATCGGATCGAAGAAGCCAGCCCCGCCCTGCTCGAAACGCTGGAAGCACTCCGCCAACGGGTTCCCAGCAACCAGGCCGTGCAGGAAACCATCGAGGCCATGAAAACCAACCGGCCCCAGAACCAACAGCAGTTGATCGAACTGCTCCAGCGATTGCTGTGATGCACCGCACCCCGAACGTGCCGTCACGAATCTATTGAATCAACTCGAACTCCAACGGTTCGCAAGGGAATGAACTTGCCACCCCTCAGGCGAAGACCAAAGAGGAAGTGCACGAGCTTGCGAAAGAAAAACTCCAATCCATGGCGCGACGCCCGGAACTCATGCGGGGCATATTCTCTCGATGTTGCGCCGCCGAGTTGTTCAAGCAGTAGATGTAGGGCATTTTTTTCCGAAGGGGCCATACATGCTGCCGCAGGTAGCACAATTCCGCCGGTCAGGCGAGGGGTTCGCGATGGAACACAAAGATGGGAAGTACCGGGGCGAGGGGGACTCTTACAACCGGTTGCGCCGCAACGGCAGATCGGTTTCCCAATTGAATTCTTCTTCAACTTCGTCACCTGTACGGCGGCGCAGGTGATTGGGATCGCGACAGTGGGTTAGCGCCAAGTCGTAGGTGATTTCACCGCGTTGGTACAGATCCAGCAAGGCATTATCCATTGTCTGCATCTGGTGTTTCTTGCCGGTCTGCATTTCGTTGTAGCACTGATGTTCCTTGTGCTCACGCAGATGCACGCGTACGGCCGGTGTGGTGACCAGCACTTCGCAGGCCAAGACGCGGCCCCGGCCATCGGCGCGTGGCAGCAGTTTTTGGGCGATCACGGCGCGCAGCACACTGCTCAACTGAACAACGATCGCGTTTTGCTGCTCGGCAGGGAATACCGAGTAGATCCGTTGAACGGTTTGTACCGCATCGGGCGTGTGCAGCGTCGCCAGCACCAGATGGCCCGTTTCGGCGGCGGTGAGCGCGGTTTGGATCGTCTCCAGATCGCGCATTTCGCCGATCACCACAACGTCCGGATCCTGCCGCAGCACGTGGACCAACGCTTCGCGAAACGATTTGACATCCGTTTGCACTTCCTGCTGGATCACGATGCTGCGATTGTTTTGATGCACGTACTCGACAGGGTCCTCGATCGTGACGATTTTCGCTCGGCGGCTCTGATTGATGACGTCGATCATGTAGTTCAGGGTCGTGGTTTTTCCCACGCCCGTGGGACCGGTGACGACGACCAAGCCGTTGGGGAGCCGAGTCAGTTCGTCGAGGATCGAAGGCAGGCCGAGTTCGTCGGCGGGACGGATGGCCATTTCACACAGCCGGATGGCCATTTCCGGGCAGCCACCATGATAGTACAGGCTGGTTCGACATCGCCCCACCCCCGGGAAGTGTTGAGAAAAACACAATTTCCATTGCTCCTCGAATACCGCACGTTGTTTCGGCGGCAGCACTTCTTCCAGCAGACGTCGCAAGGTCTGCTCGTCCAACGGCTCGCCGTGAATGAATTGAATCTCGCCGTTGATCCGTGCGACGGGGGCGACGCCGCGCACCAGATGAATGTCGCTGGCACCCAGCTTGCGAGCACCGCGTAGGATTCTGTCCAAGTTCCAATTCATGTCGTTTTCTTCCTAACGCTGAAACAGCCCACGCAACCAACGACTCAACGAAGCTGCCGTCGCAGACTGCTGATCCGCCAACATCTGCCGGGCTTCCTCGTGCCCGGGATGAAGTTCCAAGCACGTTTCCAAACTGCGACGGCATTGGCGAGCCAGCCCCAAAGCTCGTTGGCAGCGAGCTTGAACCAGCCAAGGAAACCATTGCTCCGGTGCCATCTCGCAAGCGCGACAGGCCCGTATGTGTGCCCGGCCGGGATGGCGATAGAACAGACAGATCATCGCGATCTCTGTCGGAATCAGCCAATCGGTTTCCAACTGCTGTGCCTTGTCAAAGCAATGCTGATCCGGCGTCTGCCGACCCGCCAGCATCAATTCGCCGCGGACCATCCACCGATAGGCGGATTGACCTCGTTGTCGAAGCGCCCCGTCGCTCATCTCATGTGCCGCCTTCAGGCTTCCCAGACGGCACAAGGCCTGACCGCGAGCAGCCAGCAGGTCACCCTGCCCGGGAAATAATTCCAAGGCTTTGCGCGACCACAACTCCGCCTCGGGATACTCGGCCAGTTGCACCAGCATCTGGACCTGGCCCAACCAGCCGCCAACCAGCATCCGGTCCGATTCGAGTGCCCGCGAGTAGAACTTCAACGCGTTTTCGTACAAACCGCCGCGACGATGCTGGTCTGCCTGCTGCATCCAGTCGATTTCGGTGCGTTTCGGAGCGGTGCGCTCCCCCGGCAGCTCGTCATGCTGACGCTCCTCGTCGAATTCCAACTTGTCAAAACGAGCCATTTTCCGTTCCCACAGGACATGATAACCGGCCCCAACGCCAGGGCGGCCACTGGCGGAGCACCACGCGACCCCGAATTTGCGACCGCGGTACCAGACTCAGGGCTTGCCAGCTATCCGGCGGAAATGAAGGAGCATCTTGCGGCTGGGTGCTCGGTAGAATGCCATAATAACCCTGGGGGACGGTAAACTGCAAGTCCGTGGGCAAGCTGTCCGGATGCAGCGGCTGGAAAGGAGCAGGCCGACCGTCCACGCGCAACCGACCGTCCTCCCACACGATCGACTGGCCAGCACGGGCGATAATCCGATCGACGTATTCCCCCTGCACGCGGTAGACGGCAGCATAGCCGGTCGCCGTTCGTGTTGGCACCTGGACCGGGCGAATCTCGTACAACACGACGTCACCGGTGTTTACCACGCGGCCCGGCCGATACAAAAGGACATCGCCGGCCTGCAGCGGTCCGGCCGTGATGGCGATCCGACGCACCCCGACGATTTGAGACAAGGCCCAGACGGGGGGCGCGTAGACGACGGCACCGACCGCCACGACGCCGACCAGGACGGCCAGTGCCCGATCCCGCGGGTCATGGGCAATCGGCCACAGCACGTCCATGATGCTCGAAATATGCACGGCCACCGCGGTTCCCAACAAGAGGGCGCCGCAGGACGTTCCGATCGAGACCATACCGGCGGCGAACAGCACCAGGAACAGTCCGAGCATCCGACGCCCGCGTTGCCGTTGTCCCGTATGAGTTTGGGGCCAGCCCGGCACGACCATCCGCAGGCAGACGCCCCACGGCAGCCGCTGCCCATCCAACTCGGGAACTCGCAGGGCCGGAATTCGTTCCGCGACACTGCGAAAAACGGCCGCCCAGCGATACCAGGGAAACCAGCGCCGCAACCGCTTGGCCCGCGGGCTGGCCCGCGGCGGTTGCACGTCGAACTCGGCAGGCGAACACTGCAGTCGAGCGCCGCAGCGACCGCACACCGTGATGCCGGGCATGTTCTCGAACTGGCAACTGGGGCACTGCATGCTGGTCGTTTACCGATGTCCGTAAAGGTCCACCTGATCGGTCACCTGCCGTTCCGTCTCATAATACTCGTGGGTCAACGTCCGCGATTCTTCCCGGCCCACGATCCGGGCCAGCAGGTCGGCCAGCTCCAGGCACCGCGGACCTTTGACGCCGAGGGTCCTGGCGGTGACTTTGCCAGACGGGCTGATTTCGATTTCCAACTCTTCTTTGGCCATGGTCGCGAATCCCGTTTACCAAGCTCTTTTGATCTACCAACTCCGAACGCGGATCTTGACGGTGTGGTCTTCCTCCACCTGCTCATCAACGATGGTCATGTTCCGAGCCTTCAGTTCCGTGACAATCCGATGATAAGCGTACTGCTGCGTGACTCGATCGATCAGCTCCTGGCCCCAGCGCCGAAGTTCCGCGTGCGACGTGCCCCTGCCTTCCATGCAGACCCGCAAGACGCCGCGCGCATCGCGCGAGAAGATCGCCCGCACGCCTTCCCGTTGAACCACGATTTCCTCTTCGAACCCGGTATCCGAGGTGAGGATCTCGCTGTTGTCGATTTCAATTTCCTCCCGAGTCGTCGTCTCGCCTCGTTGCTGGGAGGTTTCCTCCCCGCGAACGACGGCAAAGCCCAGCGAGCCGACGGCGGCTCCCACCACGGCGGTGATCACCGGCCAATTGGCGACGATGATCGGGGCCAGCACAACCACGGTACTCATGTTCTTCTCTCCTGGGAACGAGGTCCTCTTGGCACGCGGTCAGAATTCGATTTTGCGACTGGTCTCGTCCACACGCCGTTGCGGTACAACGGATGCAGGACGGGCGCGGCCCGCAGCCCAGTTGCGAAGCACGGTCATCTGCTCGCTCATCGTCTTCGACAACGGTACGGTCTCCCGCAAAGCGACATGGATCAATTTCGTACTCAAGTCCTGTTGCTGGCTGAACGCATCGAACAGGGCGGCGATGATCGCTTCTTCAATCTCGGCCCCACTGAACCCTTCGCTCAGCCGGACCAGTTCGTCCAGATCGAACTGAGCCGAGTCCCGCTGGCGTTTCTGCAAGTGGATTCGCAAGATCTCCCTCCGCTCTCGCTCGTCCGGCAAGTCCACGAAGAAAATCTCGTCCAGCCGCCCTTTCCGCAAGAGCTCGGGAGGCAAGTGGCTGATGTCGTTCGCCGTACAGATCACAAACACCTCCGAGGTCTTCTCCGACAGCCAGGTCAAAAGCGTACCAAACACCCGAGCGGCCGTCCCGCCGTCGCTCGACCCGCTGCTCGAAGTACCCGCCAGCGCCTTGTCGATCTCGTCGATCCAGAGGATGACCGGTGCGACGCTTTCGGCCGTCTGGATCGTCCGCCGTACGTTCTCTTCGCTCGAGCCGACCAGACTGGAAAACATCTGGCCGATGTCGAATCGCAGTAAAGGCAGGTTCCACAGACTGGAAGCGGCTTTCGCACACAGGCTCTTGCCACAGCCTTGCACACCCAACAACATCACGCCACGCGGCGACGGCAAGCCGAATCGAGCGGCCCTTTCTGTAAAGGCGATCTGCCGCTTGACGAGCCATTGTTTCAAATTCTCCAAGCCTGCCACGTGGCTGAAATCCTCTTGCGCTGCATAGTATTCCAGTAAGCCGCTCTTCTTGATGATCTGCTGCTTCTCGCTGAAAATCACCGAGATGTCGTCGCTGTCCAGGCGTCCGTCCAGCACCAGGGTCTTGGCAAACACGTTTTCCGCTTCCTTCAACGTCAAGCCGCGAGCGGCGTGCAGCAAGCGTTCCCGGTCTTCCGCTCCCAAATCGATCTTGACCTTGGGATTGTCCTTGACGTCCTCGATGATTCGATCCAACAAGCGAGAAAAATCAGCCGTGTCTGGCAAGCCGAATTCCAAAACGGTGACATCCTTGGCCAAGTCAGGCGAGATCCGCAGGCTGGGGGCAACGATGACCAACGTTTTGTACGTGTCGCGGAGATGAAATGCCAAGTCACGCAAACGCCGAATAACCGCGATGTTGCAGCGGTCGTCGCAACTGAAACGGTGAAAATCCTTGAACAAATAGATCGCCGGCTCGACATGTTGAATCACCGCATCCAAGGCGGCCAACGGGTCCGCCGTGCTGCCGGCACCCGCCTTGGCTCGCTGGGGGTCCGCACCCGACTTGCTGATCCCCTGGGTCACGGTCCAGACAAACAGGTTCTTCTTGCGCCGCTGAGCGATTGCACGCAAATGACGCTCGACGCGATCTTCCTCCCAACTGACCACGTAAATGATCGCGTACCGCGCGCGGATCAGCACATCCAATTCTTCACGCGGATCGAGACGACGTGGCACCCGCGCTACCGCTGGGCCGGGCACAACCGCGGGAGCCTGCCTCGCGCCGACACGATCGGGGGGATCGGAGACGCTCTTCCCCCTCTCGCTGGCAAGCGGATTCGACCGATCACTCATGGGCTCGACTCCCCGTGCTGCTCCCCTCGCCCCGCCCGGCAACTCGGTCTACCATCGGGCAACGGACTATCCCAAGGCCCCGCCGCGTGTACCACTTCCAACACCCTCGCTGACAAGCCCAGCACGTACAGCCGTCCGTCCGGAAGGATCGTGAACTCGCTGATCCCTCCCACTTCCTCCCACTGCGGTGCTACCGACATGGCCGACGCGACCGTCGGTGCGGTCTGATTCTCCATGCGTGCCTTCTCCTCTCAGTCGACAGTATTCAAGCCGAAATCAGCCGCCAAGGCCCGCGCCCGAAGCCCTTCCTGCGGTGTCAACGGACGGCCCAATTCCCTATGACGCCCCGCTCGCCAACGCGGCAAGTAGCCGTCCCGCAGACTTAGCGGCACATGGGGCAGCCGGCGCTGCAGCCATCCCAGTATCGGAACCAGGCAACAGGCTTCATGACCGGGTAGCAACAAATGCCGTACGATCAACGGAGCGCGACTTGCGATATCCATCAGGTTTCGTGTGATGATCTCGACGTACCGCCGAACCCCGGCGATCCGTTCCGCACACCCCTCGTTGCCAAACTTGAAATCCGCCACGTAAAGGTCGACCACCGAATCGAGAAGCTGCCAAGTCTCCGGCGTGCCGAAAACGTCCGATTTCCAAACGATTGGCAAGCTCTTTCGGCAGCCGGACAACGCCTCCAGAATGGCCGCCGCGTGAATGGTCGGCTCGCCCCCAATCCATTGCACCGTCCGTGCCCCCTGTTCGATACCCCAATCCAACCGACGGCCCAGCCAATCTGCCGTCAAGCGGACCCCCTGGTCGACGTCAAAAGCGTTCGACTCCGAAATGCAATAGTCGCAGCGCAAATCGCAACCGGACAGATAGATCAATAACGAAGGCGACAACGCTCGCTCCTCCGCATAGTCAACCCAATACCGCCAAACGCGAGCCGAAGCATCCGCTTGACAAAAACCACGCTTTCCAGAAACGCGATCGACCCGGCAGCGATGCTCGCACAGCTCACAATCACGCAACATGCCACGCGCCCTGGCCGCCCGCTGAGTGAGTGTTTCGTTACGGGACATCAGGCCCTGACGAAGAAAAGGAAGACGGATCGTACCAAGGAATCGCTCCCCAGGCGATCCCTCCATTTTAACGTCCGCAGCAAACGCGTACAATCTCGCGACCGAGTCATTTCGGCAACGCAAGAGCAAGGGGAGTCAGGGGGACACACAGCCAATCCGTGTCAAAGCATACCTTCAGAGGAACTTCGGGTAACCCGATACGCGTATTCCCATACGTTCCAACCGGTGATTTGTCGAGCAAAGCAGGGTGTCCCCTGGCACTCCTCCCCTGGCAGTCCCCATGTGTGCCCGGATCGCCACCACGTGGGGCTATCTCTCCGAGACGGACTTCGGGCTTTGGGAAATCGCGAACAAGCCCTCCCAGCAATTATCCCACTGCGGTCTACAAGAAACCTGCACCAGCCCCAACCGGTCTCGGGGATGCCGGGGCACGTGGGGATGCCGGGGCACGTGGTTCGGGAGCTGGGAGCCCGACTTGGTTTTGTTGGGGCTTCTCAGGGGGGGTGAAGGTGACAGAGCCCGGATCGTGGCATAGAATAGATTTCATAAGGGTTCGGAGAACCGAATCGGATCGGGCCGGGCCTCGGGTACTCGGCCCCGCGACGGATCGGGGAACAGCGGTTTCGGGGGCGAGTGCGGACTGCGAATACGCGGCGTGTCAGAGGCTACTTTGTTCGAATGATCTTCATGGTTTTACGACTCCGCTCTTCGACCTGTTGGCTGGGCTGCTTCTTCCTGTGGGCAAGCGGGGTTCCGGCGGTGGCCCAGCAGTTCCGAATTCCCCAGCGAGTCGAGTTCTCTGAAGCCGTCCAGTTGCCCGAAGCCGATAATCCGACGCGTTCGCGTTTGGACACCATTGAACGTTTTCTGGAGGCCCAACAGTGGGATGAAGCGATCGAGACGCTCGATCGGTTGATGGATGTGGCGGGCGAGCAACTGGTCCCGATGAAAGACTCTGGTTCGCCGCAAGAGGGGTTTGTGCGATATGTTCCGTTGCGGGTTTACGGCCAGTTTCGTTTGGCGGCTCTGCACGGTTCGGCGGACGAAGCTCTGGCAATGTATCGCAGTCGGGTGGACGGACCTGCGCGGGCGGCTTTGCAGGAGGCGTTGGACAGCCAGCAGGTGGAGCGGTTACGGGCGGTGGTTGACGAGTACGTGCTGAGTTCGGTGGGCGATCAGGCACTGTTTCACTTGGGCGAGTTCGAGCTGAATCGCGGCAACTTCGGGCGGGCACGTCAGGCTTGGCAACAGCTCCACCCGCGTTCGCTTCCAGGACCGGAGCACTGGACCACGGTTTCCGAGGGTCGCATGTCAGCCGGGTCGGACGCGGAGGCTTCTGCCGCGGATGTGGGGCGGGTACGCACTGCCGGTCCGATTTATCCGGACACCCGTGTGGACTTGGCGGATATCAACGCGCGTCTGGTCTTGGTTTCCCTCCTCGAAGGCTCTGCGGAGCGCGCGGAGGAGGAGTTAGAGCAGTTTGCGCGGTGGCACGGGGACCGGGCGGGTACGCTGGCGGGCCAGACGGGTCCGTACCGGGAACTGCTGGATCGGATGCTCGAAGAGAGTCGCGACTGGTCCCCGCCATGCCCGCCTCGAGACTGGCCGACGTTGGGGGGTGCATATACTCGGAATCGGTTGGCCAGGGGCGAAGTGGATGTGGCGTTGGAGCCGATCTGGACGGTCGCCCTTCCGCAGCGTGCGGCGGAGTCGTAGTGGAGCGAGGGGGTATCACGGCGGGGCGATGACGAGGGGGGGCTCTTGAGTTACCATCCACTTATTGTGGGTGATACAGTAATCGTATCGACGGGGGATCGTGTCGAGGATTTACAGGCGTTTGATCTCCGCACGGGGCGTGCGTTGTGGCCGGAGCCGGCTCCGCGGGAAAGGCGGGAGCCGGATGAGGATCCGAACCCGCTGGCTTTTCCACTGTCGTGGGGGGCGCCGGATTTCGTCGAGCGATGGGGTGTGGCGCGTTTCACGATGACGG
>SLMF01000156.1 GCA_007133715.1 Planctomycetaceae bacterium | reverse complement strand
CTATCTCCTGCAACTGGTGGCCTGGGCTGCTCGCGACAATGACGTGGTCATGCACTTCGAAGGCCAAGCGATCCATTCGGGTGAGTTGGTCAGTTCCCTCCCCTCGCTGTCGGACGTCGACTTCCTGTCTGTGGTGATCGTACCCCATTTGGACGCAATCTACCACGCCATGGGGCGGTTGTGCGCCGGGCGTCCCGAGGATCCGCATCGCTGGATCAATCCCGAATTCCACGGCTGGTGGGTTGGGCACGGTTTCGCGATCGCCGTGGACGTCGCCACCGGTCAGCTGCAAGCTTACGAAGATTTTCTCCGCCTGTTCTACGCCTGCTACCACCCGCTGTACAACGGCAACAATCCGGTGATCCACCCGCAACCGGCCGGGATCGCGGTGACCGACAGTGCGGCCCGCTTCATGGGCTGGCATGCGATTTCGATCCAGCGGGTGGGATTGGACCCCACGGGCGCGATGCGGGTGTACTTTTTTAATCCGAACAATGACAGTGGCCAGGATTGGGGCGGAGAGGTGCGGGTCTCGACGGCCGGTTGCGGGGAGCGTTTTGGCGAAGCGTCGCTGCCCTTTGCCGCCTTCACTTCCCGGTTGTACATTTTCTATTACGACCCCCGAGAGGTGCCTGCCGAGGTGGACGTGCCGCCGGAAGAGCTGAGCGAAGCGATCCAATTGGCCGCGACCAGTTGGGCCCGCGATCGGCAGCCTCCGCTGCCTAACGCCTAACGCCCTGTCCACCACGCGGCTTGGTCTATCCCTTTCCAACGCGGCCTCGCTCCGCTCGGCCGCAACCAAACGGATTGATTGCGGCGCACGGCGAAAAAGGGCGACCCAATTCCGGGCAAACGGGAGCCGTTCGGCACCGTCGCCATAAGACGAAACGGCGACTTGTAGAAGCGGCATCTTGCCGCTTTCCTGTTTCCTTAGCGCGGCTGGAAGCCGCGTCTACGGCGGCGCGGCTGGAAACTTCGTGAAACATTTCACGATCTTCCACTACAAGGAGTGGAAAGACGTGCCAATCTCTTCGGTGCGCGGTATAAGTAGCATTCTTGCAAATGAGCAACGAACGATCACAACAGGTGGGAGCCAGCCCGCGAGCCCGACTGTCGCTGCTGTCGTGGTGGCTGGGGTCAGGGCAGATGTCCGCGGCGTTGGAGTTGTTGGAAAACGCGTTGGGCGAGGCTCTCGGGGGTTCCCTGATCGCCGGGCAGGATCAGCTCGGGCTGTTCGGGCGGTTCGTAGGGCGCGTCGATGCCGGTCAAGCCACGCAGCTCACCCGCTCGGGCTTTGCGGTACAGACCTTTCGGATCGCGAGCTTCGCAGACCGGTAGCGGCGTATCGACGAACACTTCCAAGAAATCGCCGGGGGAACCGGCCGTTTCCACCAAGCGGCGCGCGGCGTCCCGCTCGCGGCGGTAGGGACTGACCAGCGCCGTCAATGTCACCAGACCGGCGGAGGCGAACAACTGGGCCACCGCGGCGATCCGCCGGATATTCTCCTGCCGATCCTGGGCGGAGAATCCCAGCCCGAACCGCTGGGCATATTCCCGCCCGTGTTCCCGCAAACGATCCGGGCTGGCATTCAAGCCCTGACGCACATTGTCGCCGTCCAACAGGAAGCTGTGGACACCCCGCTCAAACAGTTGCCGATCCAGGGCGTTGGCGATTGTGCTCTTGCCACAACCGCTGTAGCCGGTGAACCAGACGACGCAGCCGCGATGGCCGTTCAGCCGTTCGCGATCGGCGCGGGTCACGGCGTGCTGGTGCCAGGTGACTTCGGTATGTTCCAGTTTGTATTGTTCCGGCATCCTTCCCTCGTAATAGTAGTGGGTGCATCAAGCAGCGTCTGGTTAGAGGCCTCGCAGTCGGCGGCGGATCCGCCACAGTCCGGCCGGGATGCGGTAGGCTTCTCGCAGCAGGCACAGATGGCCGCCCGGCACCTCGGACCAGTTGACGGGCACTTCGGCCACACGGTAGCCGGCCCGCTGGGCTCGGGCCAGCAGTTCCAAGTCGAACAGGTAGCCGGTTTCCTGCAATGGCTGGAACAGCTGACGGCCGACCTCGCGGCGGAACATTTTGAAGCCGCATTGGGTATCGCGGTAGGGGATGGCCAGCCAGTTGCGGGCCAGCCAAGCGAAGGCGGCGCCGGTCAGCTGCCGTTTCCAATCGCGGCGGCGATTCAACCCGGCGGCCGGTACCAACCGCGAGCCGATGGCCAGATCCACGCCGCCGTCCAAAGCGGCCAGCAGGGATTCCGCTTCTTCGATCGGAGTGGCTCCGTCCGCATCGGCGAACAGCAGGCGCTGGCCGGCGGCGGCCAGCATGCCGGTGCGGACCGCGGCGCCTTTGCCCCGGCACGCCGGATGCGTACAGACGCGGATCGGCGAAGGCGGCAGGGCCCGTGCCGCCAAATAGTCACCCGTCCCGTCGCGGCTGCCATCGTCGACCACCACCACTTCCCAGCCGCCGGGAAAGCGGGTCGGGAGGTACGCTTCCACACGATCCAGAAACGGCGGCAGGCGAGCCGCTTCGTTAAAGGCGGGCAGAACGACGGAGAGTGCGGGAGCGCACAACAGGCGAACCTCCGGCTGCGGGGCTAGACATCCAAGTTGCGGACTTCCAAAGCATGCTTTTCAATAAACTCGCGACGCGGTTCGACCTTGTCCCCCATCAGGATCCGGAACATATCGTCGGCCGCGCCCGCGTCCCGCATACTGACCTGGATCAACGTCCGGTTGGCCGGGTCCAGCGTGGTTTCCCGCAGTTCTTCGGCATTCATTTCCCCCAGACCTTTGAAGCGGGTCACCTGGAGCCCCTTCTCGCCAGCCGCCCGGATAGCCGGCAGCAGGCCACGAAGATCTTCCAGGGGGATGCGTGTCTCGCCGCGATGCAACAGGTACCGCGGTTCTTCCACCCCCGTCCGCTCCTGGGGGATCAGCGATTGCACGTCGAACTCGAATTCGGCCAGATCCTTGATCCCTCCGTTGATCGTGCGAACTTCGTGCAATTCGATGATATGCAGTTGCGGGGCGGCCTGACCGTTGCCTTCGCTATCCTCGCTGACCGCCGGTGCGTCACCGACCGCCGCTTCACGCCCGGTGACCAACTCCTGCTCCTGAACAAAGTTATCCAATTTCTCCCGGCTGGTGAACCAGAACTCTTCGATCCCGTAGAACACGTGGTAGACCGGCAAGCGGCCCGTTTCGACGTCCATGCGTTCGGCATGGATTTTCAGGCTGATACCCCGCCGTTCCAGCGCGGTCAAGGCCTCTTCCATCGCTGCCAGCGAGTAGCACAGCTGATTCATGTGCGGGCCTTCGATCACGTGGCCGTCTTCGGTTTCCAGCCGCGTATCGACGATCCCTTTCTCCAGCAGCTGCCGCTTCATCTCCTCTTCGCTGTGGATATAGTAGGTCTCCTTCTTGGTGCGGACGCGGAACAGGGGCGGCTGGGCCACAAACACATGACCCTGCGAGACCAACTGGTACATCTGGCGGTAGAAGAAGCACAGCAGCAGCGTGCGGATGTGCGAGCCGTCGACATCGGCATCGGTCATGATGATGATCTTGTTGTAGCGACGTCGGGCCACATCCTGATCTT
This sequence comes from Planctomycetaceae bacterium, assembly GCA_007133715.1. Classification (GTDB taxonomy): domain Bacteria; phylum Planctomycetota; class Planctomycetia; order Pirellulales; family Pirellulaceae; genus SLMF01. Next base: position 1,531 of record SLMF01000156.1, on the reverse strand, counting down.
CACCGATTCCGATCCCGATAGCCTGGATCATGCTTTGGACTTCCTCATTGGCGAGGACTTTATCTTCGCGGGACTTGTAGGCATTGATAATTTTTCCGCGGAGGGGGAGGATCGCCTGGAAATCGCGGAGGCGTCCGCCTTCGGCGCTGCCGCCGGCCGAATCACCCTCGACCAGGTACAATTCGCATTTTTCCATGTCCTTGCTGATACAATCCCGCAGTTTGCCGGGCAAGCCGCCGCCGCCGAGCACATTTTTGCGTTTGCGGAGCACATCTTTGGCCTTGCGAGCCGCCTCGCGCGCCTCGGCGGCCAACACGCCTTTGCGGACAATCGCCTTGGCCTGCCGCGGATGCTCTTCCAGATACTTTCCCAGCCCCTCGCCCACGGCCGAGGCGATAATGCCCTCCACCTCGCCGTTGCCCAGCTTGGTCTTCGTCTGGCCTTCGAACTGCGGGTGCGGCACGCGGATCGACAGCACGGCCGTCAAACCTTCCCGGAAATCGTCCCCGCTGGGCGTCAGATCCTTGAAAATATTCTGCTTCTTGCCGTAATTGTTCAGCGTACGGGTCAGGGCCGAGCGGAAACCGGAGACGTGCGTGCCCCCTTCGATCGTGCTGATGTTGTTCACATACGAATGCACGTTCTCCGTGTACTCGCCGGTATACTGCATCGCCAATTCGTAGCCCACACTGTCCGTTTCCCCGGCGAAATAGATCACGTCCGGGTGAAGGACATCGCTGGCCCGGTTCAGATGCTCAACAAATTCGCTGATCCCCCGCCGATAGAGGAACTCTTCGCCTTCGTCGTTCCGCGTGTCATGAAAGCGGATCCGGACACCCCGATTGAGGAAGGCCAGTTCTTGGAGGCGTTTATGGAGCGTATCGAAGATGTACTTGGTCGTCTGAAAAATCGTCCCGTCCGGCTTGAAGGTGGTCTTGGTTCCCCGCTTGTTCGTCTTGCCGATCCGTTTCACCTGGCCCGTCGGCACGCCCCGTTCGTACTCTTGCTGATAGACGTGGCCGTCGCGGCAAACTTCGACCTCACACCACTGGGAGAGGAAATTCACCACGGTCACGCCCACGCCGTGGAGCCCGCCCGAGGTCTGATAGACGCCCTTCTGAAACTTGCCCCCGAACTTCAGCACGGTCATCACGCCTTCGACCGTCGAGACTTCGCGGCCCATTTCTTCGGTCAGCTGAGGATGCATCTCGACGGGGATCCCCCGTCCGTCGTCCTCGACCGTCACCGACCCGTCCGTATTGACGATCACGCTGATATTCCGGGCGTAACCGGCCATCGCTTCGTCGATCGAATTGTCCACCACCTCGTACACCAGGTGATGCAAACCGCGGGCGGTGACATCGCCAATGTACATGGCAGGCCGCTCGCGGACGTGTTCGATATCGGAGAGATGCTGCAGGTCCTTCGAGCCGTAATCCTCATCGCCACGTTGCAGCGTGAACGCATACTCCTCGACTGCCTCTTCGCCGGGCGTATCAGCCGGCGTATCGGCCGGCGTATCGGCCGGCGT
>SLMF01000709.1 GCA_007133715.1 Planctomycetaceae bacterium | reverse complement strand
CCCCCGTCGTCCAGCAGCACGATCCGCGCCACGCTCTGCAGCAGCGCCCGATCATCCTCCGAGATCTGCTCGCCGCGGCGGATGAAGATTCCACCGGGCCGGTCGACGTGCGACGCTTCGGGACTGGCCGCCACCTGATCGACGATGGCTTCCTGCAGCGTCTGCCGGTATCCCGAATCGTCTTCGTTCCAGATCACCAGATCGACCACCAGCCCCTTCATTCGCCAGTAGGCGTGTGCCTGCACCGCCTGTCGGACGAGTTCGATCCGTTGGTGGTCGCGGATCCGCAACAGCACGATCGGGACGTCCCCGGAGATGCCGTAGCCCCACAATCCCGATTGCCCCTGCCGGTTGCGACTGAGGATGCTGGCCCTGGCCCGCCGCAGGGCCGAGGTATAAATGATCGAGCCGGCCAGACGGCCATAGACCTGCGCTTCGGCTTCGGAGGCGCTCAGTTGCTGGAGCAGGATCAGGCTGTGCGTCCAGGCCAGATCGAAGACGCGGTCGGCCAGACTGGGGTCGTGGTACTTCTCGGTCAAGGCGTCGATTTCGGCGTGCGACTCGGCGACTCCGGTGACGATATCGATCTGCACGGCTTCATTCGGCTGGAGCAAGACTGTCTGACGGATGCTGACGATCGGATCGAGGACGGGGCCTGCGGTGTTGGAAAGGGGCTGGTTGTCGTCCAATGCCGCGGGAGACGCGAGCGTCCGCTGGCGGCCGATAAACCGCAGGCGATCGGTTTCGTAGGACGGTTCGCCGACCGTGTTGCCCCGCACCGTCATCATGTGGGTCATCCATGGGGGGCGCTCTTCGGCCGAGCGTGGACGGCGCGTGGCGTAGATCGCCTGCCGGCTGCGGACCAGCTCGGTCTGCACGAACAGATTGCTGAACGCCGGATGCGATTCGTCCTGCGCCTGCGCCGCCAGCACGACTTCGGCATAGCTGGTGACCTGGATGGTCCGCGGCGTTTCGGAGCGGTTGGTCAGCGTCACGCGTCGCAGTTCGATGTCGTCTTCGGGCGAAACGCTGATCTGGGTATAGGTCTCGATCTGGTCGTCGCAGCGGCGGAACTCGGCCCGGGCTTGCGTGAAGATCGCTTCATAGCTTTTGGTGGACGTGGTCGTCGGCTGCCAAGCGCCCGACCACAGCGCGCCGCTTTCCACATCGCGCACGTAGCAGAAGCTACCGTAGCTGTCGCGCGTCGCATCCTCGCGCCAACGCGTCACCGCCAGATCCCGCCAGCGGCTGTACCCGCCGCCGGCGCTGGTCACGAGCACGTGGTAGCGGCCGTTGGACAGCAGATGGGCTTCCACCGTCGCGCTGTTGGGATCGGTGAAGACGCGCATCGTGCCGGCTTCTTCGGCCGAAGCGGCTTGCGTGATTCGCGCTTCGCTGGCATGAGGAAAGACCGGCGCGCTCGCTTTGGGAACGCGTTCCTGCAGCAGCAGGTCGGCCGCCCGCAGCATGGGATCGGCCAGGAAGCGGCGTTGCATGGGTTTATCGAGCAGTACGTAGGCCAGCGACAGCAGGCTCATACCTTGGTGATGCGCCATAAACTGCCGCACGGTGACACGATCCGCGCCGGGCGGGCAGCGCGAAGGCGTGTAATCGACCGCTTCGTAGAACCCGTAGGCGCCCTGCTGGCCGTCGGCCGCCAGCCGTTCCAGGTTCCGGCAAGCCGCTTCGGGGGCCACCATCAGCGCCAATTCGCTCGCATACGGCGCAATCACCAGGTCTTCGGCCAAGCCGCGTTTCAGTCCCAGTCCGGGCACGCCAAACGCCCGGTACTGATAGGTCCTGTGCTGATCGATCGTGTTGTATCCGGACTCGGAAATTCCCCACGGCACGCCGCGCTGCCGGCCATATTCGATCTGTCGCCGGACGACGGCGTGATAGGTGCGGTCGAGCAGCGTGTTTTCATAGTTGGGCATGACCAGTAGCGGCATCAGGTATTCGAACATCGAACCGCTCCAGCTCAACAGCGCCGGCACGCTGCCGGCACGCGTCAGCAGACGGCCCAATGCGAACCAATGCTCCTGGCCGAAATCACCTTGCGCGACGACGACAAAGCTGGCCAACCGCGCCTCGGAGGCCAGCAGATCGTAAAAGCCGGCATCCATCCGGCGTTGGCTGACGTTGTAACCGATGGCGAACAAATCTCGCGTGGAATCGTAGAGCAAGCGGAAATCCATATCGGCCAGTTCGCCGCACTCGACCGCGACTTGCTCGAAGGCAGCGATCCGCGCGCTGGCGCGCTCCGACGCAAGGGCCAGCGCAGCGTTCCATTGTTCGAGCCACTCTTTCACCTCGGCAGACGCCCGTGGCAGCGCCGCCTCGATCAGCGGCAGCGCCGCGGTTTGCACGCTCGCGACATCTTGCAGCGTGGCCGAGTTGTCCAGCCGCTGGAGCAGCTCGCACAACCTGTTGCTCGACTCGCTCGACTCGCCTGAGCCGTGTGGCCCCAAGCTGTCGGGCGGCGCAGGCAAGGCGAGCCATGCGGCCAAGTGCAGCAAGTCGGTGTGATGATCGTTGCAGGACCGCTGGTAGGCGTTGGCCCACCACGCGAGTTCGGCATGGCTGCCTGCCGCCGCGGTCAGTTCGGCGGCTGTTGCCGTCAGGCGCGACAGCAGAGCGTTAGCGGCGCCCAGCGCGGCGGGAGCTTGATCGAGTTCTTCGAGTTGTCGTTCGATCTTGCGGAACACGTCGGCGTCGACCAGCGGACCGCCGGTACCGTGGGCCACGTCCAGGAGCACGCGCAGCGTATCGCGCAAGCCGCCGAACAGCCTGGGCGGCAGGATGCGCGCCTCGCTCAGTTCCTGGCAGCCGCTGCGGAGCACCAGCAGGTTCGCGGCCAAGTTGCCGCTGTCGACCATCGAAACATAACAGGGCAAAAGCGGCGCCAGCGTCCGCGTGTTGTACCAGTTGTAGAAATGCCCCCGGTACCGTTCCAAACGCGACAGCGTTTCGAAGGTCCGTTGCGTGCGTGCGAGAAACAGTGCGGCCGAGCAGTAACCGAAATCGTAGGCCGCCAGATCGGCGAGCAACGCCATGCCGATGTTCGTCGGACTGGTGCGCGGCGCGACCACCAGATTGGGACTTTGCTGGATGTTGTCCGGCGGCAGCCAATGGTTCTCTGCCGTAACGAATTCCTCGAAGTACCGCCACGTCTCTCGCGACAATTTTTCGAGAAAGCGATGCTGGTTCTCCGACAATCGCGACGTGGGCCTGCGAAGCGGCCGGCTCAGCCACCAGGCGACCAGCGGCGAAGCGAGCCAAGCCACGATCCAGGGCACCGCGAAGGGCAGCAGCTCGCGACGGGAAAGGGCGATCACCAGCAGTGCTGCGGCGGCCAGCAGGGGCGCGAAAGCCATCGAGCGGAACGTACCCATCAGGTGGCCGTGGGGGCCGCGTTCCGAATCGCTCGCGGTCTGCCATTCCAGCAGCCGCCGTTTGGTCCACACCAGCCGCACCAGCGTGCGGACGATCGCATCGGCGCTGATGTAGGCTTCGTAGGGTAGGAAGACGAACGTCAAGGCGTTTTGGGCCAGCGGCCGCGCGAGCGATTGCAGCGTCTCGCGGAGATGCAGCCGCAGCGGCAGGTCCACGGGCTTGTGCAGCAGGTCCGCCGCCACCGCCAGCAGCGTCGGCAGCAGGACCACGCAGGCCAAGAACAGCAGCGCGGCCGTTGCCACCGCCGGCGAAACGAACCAGGAGCCCAGCAGCACGATCAGCATGGCCACCGGGGTCAGGCTGCGGCGCAGGTTGTCGAAGATTTTCCACCAGGACAGAGCCGAGATCGGGTTGCGGACGTACTGGCCCGACCGGCCGCGGACCCACGGCAGCAGCCACGCGGCGATCTGCCAGTCGCCGCGCATCCAGCGATGGCGGCGGGCGATGTCCGCCGCATAGCGCGCGGGATGCTCTTCGTACAGCGTCACATCGCTGAGCAGGGCCGAACGGCAATACGCCCCCTCGATCAAGTCGTGGCTGAGAATCGCGTTGTCGGGAAAGTTGCCACCGCGCTGTTCGAAGGAATCGAGGTCGTAGATCCCTTTGCCGATGAACGAGCCTTCGGCAAACAGATCCTGGTACACGTTCGATACGACGCGCGTGTACGGATCGATACCCGGATCGTCCGCGTGCAATTGGGCGAAACGCGAGCGGTGGGCACTGGGCAGGTTGACGCCGACCCGCGGCTGCAGGATCGTGTAGCCATCGACGACCCGGCGGCACTGCGCATCGAAGACTGGCCGATTGAGCGGATGGGCCAGCGTGCCCACCAACTGGCGCGCGGCGTCGCGGGGCAAGTGCGTGTCGGTATCGAGCGTGATGACATAGCGCACCCCGGGCAGGCTCGCGGTCTGGCCGACCATTTGCGAGAAACGGTCTTGCGCGCCGCGGAGCATGGCGTTCAGATCGGCCAGTTTGCCGCGTTTGCGCTCGTAACCCATCCAGACACCCTCCCCGGCGTTCCAGCGTCGCGGGCGGTGAAACAGGTAGAAGATATCGGTGCGGAGATCTGCGTACTTCGCGTTCAAACGCTCGACGCCCGCGCCCGCCCGACGCACGAGTTCCGCGTCGCCGGGGAGGGTCTCGGCCGCGGCGTCGACAAAGTCCGTCAACAAGGCGAAGTGCAGGCAGGGGTCGCGATTGGAGAGATACCGTACTTCCAGTCCCTCCAGCAAACGCTCGATCCCGGCGACGCTGGTCAGCATGGTGGGCACCACCACCAAGGTGCGATGCTCGGGAGGAATGCCATGCTCGAAATCCATCCGCGGCAACGGTTGCGGGCTGAGCAGTTGCGTTGCCAGCCAGTTGGCAAGTCCGAGCCCCAAGTGCGAGGCGCAGACCAGCGCCGGCCCCGCCAGCAGCAACAGGGCCAACCAGGGGGCGTCGTGCTGTTGCGACCAGCGCAAGAAGAGCAGCGTGGCTGCCAGCGTGACGAACCCCATCGCGGAAAGATAGCATGTCAGCGGAAACCGCCGACGCAACCGATCGAGCGCGACGGTGGGAGTACGCCGCATTCTGGCAATTCGTTCCAGATCCGGACGGCCGCGATCGACCAGATAATAGCCCACGTGCGCCGCGCGGCCGTCGGGCGTCTCGCGGGCGCAGTGCTCGGCCAACTGCACCGCCTT
>SLMF01000734.1 GCA_007133715.1 Planctomycetaceae bacterium | reverse complement strand
GCTGTCGGGGCTGCAGGCGGTTGGAGCATCTGTTAATCGAGGGGAACGCAAATATGGAACGAACCGTGGGGAAGCCGGAGACACTTTGGACGCGGCGCGCGTTTGGCCGCCTGCTGGGCGGATTGGCATGGGGGGCTTGCCACGCGAACGGGTTGACGGCGGGCGAGCACTCCCGCTGGCGGCCGAACTACGTGCTGGCTTCGAGTATGTATGGCCAGCTACCGCTGGCTGAGATCTTGCCGGAAGTCCGCAAGACGGGGGCGACGGAAATCGACCTCTGGCCACCCGTTCATGGCGATCAGCGGAAGGCGATTGACGAATTGGGCCTGGAAGCGTTTGCGGAACTGCTCGCCCGGGCCGAGGTCGGACTGGCAGGCACGACCCGGTTCGATCTGGGCCCCTTCGGCTTGGCAGAGGAGATCGACATGGTTGCTCGGCTGGGCGGCCACACGATCGTCACCGCCTTCTTTCCCGGGGACGCGGTGCCGCGGGGCGTTGCCGGCCAGGCGGCTCGCAAGGCGGTGGGCCAGTTTGTGGAACGAATGAAGCCGACCGCGGCTCAAGCGGCCGAGGCCGGGGTGACCGTGGCCATCGAAAACCATAGCCATGGCCTGATCTGCTCGCCCGATTCCATCCGCTATCTGGTCGAGCTGGCCCCGGAAGCCGGTTTGGGCTTGGCACTGGCGCCTTATCACCTGCCGCAGGAACCCGAGCTGCTGGCCCGGTTGATCGCGCACGCGGGTGACAAACTGGCCCTGTTCTACGCGTGGCAATACGGTCAGGGCTGCCTGCGCGAGATGCCGAAGGAGGAGGAGTTACAGCAGTTGCCGGGTCGTGGCCCGTTGGACTTCGGGCCGCTCATGGCCGCGTTGCGAACGATCGATTTCGCCGGGCCCTTCGAGATCTTCATGCACCCGGTCCCGCGAGGCATCCCGATCTTGCCGACCGTGGCCGAAACCACGGCCGAAATCAACCGGGCTCGCGCCTATTTGGAAGAATTACCTGCTTAAAGGGGTGCGTCTTTCGCACGCATCCTCGTAGATTGGGACTCGGGCACCCGCGGGTTGGAGCCGAAGTTAAAAGCCCGTAGCGCTTTCGCCGCCATCGCGCGTTCCCAGGGCACCCCAGACGCCGAAACCGCTTTCGCCACCCACCGAACTGATGTTCTCGGAAATGAAGTGTACGGCTCCGTCGGCCATCACCACGTTGACTCCGCCCGGATGGCGGCTGCTGGCCGAAAAGATGCCCGACCCCGTGCTCAGATTCGCGTTGTTGCGATCAGAGCAGGAGGGACTGTTCGGTGGCAGGACGGTGGTGAAGGCGGCCCAAAAGGCGTGACCAAAGGCCCACAGATTCCCCGGGCCAATGCTGACGCGGCGGCAGGAGGCGGAAATCTGGCCGCCTTCGTTCATCGCCGCACAGGTGGCCGGATCCAAGGGGACCCCGAAACACGCGTTGCCCAGCACCCGATCGGTCAACGTCCGCCGACCCACCTTCTCCGACATGGCGATCGTATTCGAAGTCCCGTCGGTGATCTTCGAAAAATCGTGATACGAATCCCGCCCGAACATCCCGTTGGTCGGCGCGGTGTTGTTGTTGATGTACGTCGTACCGTAGCAGAAGAAGTAGTTGCGGGGCCCGCTGCCGCTGCTGTGCCGCTCCCCCGGCGGGTAGTCGCTGGTGCAAATCAGGGTGGGGATCTGCACGGCTACCACCGGCACTGCATTCCAAGGTGCAGGCCAGGGTTGGTTGTCTCGTGTGTACTGGTGCCAGGCGTCGAACAAGGCCTGTTGCTCCAAAAACGGCAGCATGCCGATGATCCCGGAGTACTCGCTGTCCCGATCCGGGATGCCCCGCGGTTCGCCACCGCCCGGCGGGAAACGGTGATGCACGTCGTGGTAGCCGTGCAGGGCGATGCCCAACTGGCGTAGATGGTTGCCGCACTGCGAGCGGCGGACGGCTTCCCGCGCCGCCTGGATCGCCGGTAACAGCAGGGCCACCAGGATGCCGATGATGGCGATTACGACCAGTAGTTCAACCAAGGTAAAGGCGCGGCGGATGCGAGGCACGGACATGAAACATCTCCTGGAGGTAAGAAAACGAGCAGCATATCAGGCAATCCTGCAAACAGAAAAAGTACCAAGCAAAGCAGTCGAATGCGGCTGCAGCGGCGCAGCCGCACGGATGATGGTGGCGGTTGAGCCAAAAGTCAAAAACTGCCGATCGGTTGGCCGGAGTCCTTGTCACCCATCAGGACCCAGGTGCGATAATCGATGCTCTCGTTGATGAACACGACGCTGGCATCGACCATGGCCATGTGGAGTCCCCCGGGGTGCATGCTCTTGAATCCGCCCATGTGAGCGAAGCAGTTGCTGATTCTTTGATCGCGGGATTTGGGGCACGCGGTGTAAATCCGGTGATAGTTGGGCGGAGGGTTGTTGCTGCCGATGTGCATGTGCGAGGCGAAGTACATGTGGAACGAGCTGTACACGGGCAGGCTTTCGCCCAACAGAAACGTATTGCTGGTCCCGTCGTTGCAGAGTGCGAAGTGGTAGGCTCTGCGCCCGCCATTGAACATTCCGGGCGCATCGACATCCATCCGTGCCCCGCCCGTACTTTTGCAATTGATGTTCGGACTCATCGCCGGGATGGGGCACGTATTCATATGGAGGGGCCCGGCACACACGACATAGTTGGCGCCCAGCGACTGACTATCGGCAGGGCCGATCGGCGTGTAAGCGGATTCGCGGGAATTGGGATACAAGCCGCGGTCCGGATCGCTGGGGCACATCAGGGTCCCGATCACCAGATTGTTCAGTACGTCCGGGTTATTGTTGCGGTTATTGGCGACCCCGAAGTCGATCTGGTCATGGATCGCGCCCTGTTCGATGAAGGGAAAGAGGGTGGCGATCCAGGTGTGGCAGTTGTTGATGGCACTGGTTCCGACGACCCCGCCACCGCAGTAAGCCGCCGCGGGCAGCGTGCCGTGGGTGTCGTGGTAGTTGTGCAGCCCGATGGCCAATTGGCGGAGGTTGTTGGAACATTGCGAGCGGCGAGCCGCCTCGCGCGCCGCCTGGATGGCTGGCAACAGCAGCGCGACCAGGATGCCGATAATGGCGATGACAACCAGCAGTTCGACGAGCGTGAATGCTCGTGATTGAGAGCGGTGCATGATAGACCTCGCAGGAAACGAAGGGAAATGAAGCTGAGCAGGACAGGCATGGCAACCGGCCTGTGTCGTGGGAAGGCCGGAACGTTTCGGAATCAGGATTCGAGATCAAAGTTCAGGGTCAGCACGCCACGATGCTGGGCCGGTACGGAAGCATGCAACGGGCTTTGGCCCGCGGTGCCATAGCGTTGGGGGATCAGCCACACCTCGGGAGTGTCGGGCTCTTCCGGTGTCGGGCCCCCCGTGACGGCGACCACCATCACTTGGTAACTGCCGGGGACCGCCCCGTCGCCTTCCTCAAAGGTCGACAGGCGGTAACTGCCATCGGCCGCCAAAGTCCCGACCGCGGGGCGGCGGGGGAAGCCTTCGGCCGGCTCGAGCGGTTGAAAGGTGACCGTACCCTCACTCACCGGCTGACCGTCCAAGGTGACGCGGCCTTCTACGGTCACCGTGTTGGGATTGCTGTCCCCGCACCCTGTCAAGAGGACGGCCAACGCAAGCACCAGGGCGGACATCGGGCGAACCGGCCACACCAGACCGACCGAAACGGCTCTGCAAAAACCAAGCATCAGTGCAATCTCCCCTGCCGCCTGGTCCAACGGCCAACCGGCATGTCATATATTCATCGAATCAAATATCACAACCTGTGCCGGATTATTCCAACACAAAGCTAAACACGTTCTCTTCCGTATCCGATACGGAAACCTGAAGGTCCGAGCGAGCGGGGTCTGCGTACTTTTCCGGCAACTGATGGGTTGCGCGGACCACCCCGCCCGGATTCTCCAATACGTCGTCCATCGAATCGCCGGGTATCGCAGATTCGTCCAGGCCGTCGATTTCCATTTTGCGAATCGTGACGAGATGTCGCCCGGGCACGGCACCATCATTCCGCCCAAAGGTACTGAGTTGAAACCGGCCTTCGTCATCGGTCGTGCCGGTTGCCAAACGGGGTGCGTGGTCCCCGTGAAAGGTGACCAAGGCACCCTGCACCGGTTCGCCCTCATAAGTGACAACCCCGCGGACCGCATAGACCGCGGGATCGTCGGAACCACCGCAACCGACCAGCAGGGTGAGTAGCGGAAGGACAAAGCCCCACAGAAACAGGGTGGTTCGAACCATGAAAAGTCTCCTGAGCGGGTTCTGAGCGGCAAGCTTGATCGATGACCTTCGACAAGTACCTCCCGATTCTACACCCGCCCAGCACCCGGCGTAAATCGGCCAGACAAAAAAATCAAACCGTCTCCGGCAACGGGTATCCGTCGCGGTAAAAGCCCTGGACGTAGGCGTTGGCCAGAGGGGCTTTCATGTGGTTCCTCAGGCACTCGTTCTCCCGGTCGATGTCGAGCCATTCGCCCAGCGTGATCGTCGGCACATCGACGTCCACCTCGTGAGCCCGCAGGTGCTGGACCATGTTCTCGAACATCTCGGCGAACAGGGGCACTTCGGCGACCCGTTCCCGGATCTGTCCCAAACCGGCCACCGCGCCGACTCGCTGGGAAATGTTCCCCAAATGGCAGACGGTCGTGGAAAGATGGCCTTCCAGAATGTCGGCCGCAAGATCCTCCCGCCGCTGACTCCGCACTGCTTGAATGAAGTTCTCGAAGATGTTCTCGCCGCCGCTGAATGTCCGGATCCGCTCGCCCTGATGGTTGAACACATGACCGCTCCGCACCATCGCATAGCCGTCTTCGCAGTGGGCACACACCTCGGTCCGGTATCCGCGAAACGTGGGAACCTCATTCGATCCCTTGGCAGCCCGCAAATTGTGAACTTCATACAGCACGGGCACCGAGGGGAAATCATAGTAAATAATCTGGGTGTTGGGAACGTCCCCCACATCGTCAAAGGTGAACCGGCCCCCGATGCTCAGCGTGCGCCGCGGCAGACCGGGCTCTTGTAACAGCCAGCGGGCCACATCGATCTCATGAATGCCCTGGTTGCAGGATTCGCCATCCCCCTTGTCCCAGGTGAAACTGCAGTCGT
>SLMF01000347.1 GCA_007133715.1 Planctomycetaceae bacterium | reverse complement strand
TCGGGCTACTACCTGGGTCGGGGCTGCGCGCTGGTCCGGTTGCCGGAAATCACGGGTTACATCTTTGCCGGGATCCTGCTGGGCGACAGTGTGCTGGGGTTGGTCCCTTCCCCCATGTCGGCTTCGATGGCTGTGGTCACCGAAGTCGCCTTGGGCTTGATCGCGTTGACGATCGGCAGCGAATTTGCGCTCTCCCGTCTGCGGCTGATGGGCAAAGAAGTGGTCCTGATCACGGTTTTGCAGTTGATCGGGGTGTGTACAGCCGTGACCTTGGCGGTGCTGCTGGTCGGTGTCCCGTTGCCCTTTGCGCTGTTGCTGGGCGCCATCGCCACCGCTTCGTCGCCCGCGGTTACGGTAGCGATCGTGCAATCCCTGCGGGCACAGGGTCGGTTTGTCGAGTTGCTGTATGGGGTGGTGGCGTTGCTGGACGCCGGCTGCGTGATCCTGTTCGGGATCGTATTCGCGTTAGCCGCGGGGATGTTGGGGCTGACGGGCCCGGAGATCAGCGGGCTGACGCTGTTTGGTCAGGCGTTAGGCGAGGTGGTCTACTCGTTGGGTCTGGGCTGTCTGTCAGGGCTGCTGATCCATGCGTCCGTGCGGCGACGTTACCTGACCAGCGAATTGGTGCTGCTGACGCTGGGCATCACCCTGCTGTTCACGGGGATTGCGGTTCAGCTGCATTTGTCGCCACTGCTGATCAACATGACGGCGGGGGCGGTGCTGGTGAACATGTCGCCCCGGCATCACCGGCTGTTCCGGGCTTTGGAGCCGTTGACGCCGCCGTTGTATGCCTTGTTTTTTGTACTGGCTGGTTGCGAGATGCAATTGGCCCTGCTCGGGCGTGCCGAGGTATTGCTGGTGGGTGGCACCTATATCGTGGTCCGCAACCTGGCGAAATACGGCACGGTCTATGCCGCTTGCGCGTGGGTGGGGGCACCCTCGCCGGTAACGCGGAATCTGGGATTCTGCATGTTGCCTCAAGCCGGGGTGGCGTTGGGGCTGGTGCTGCTGATCCAGGCGTCGCCGATGGTGGCCGGGGGCATGACGCTCGAGCAATTGGAAATCACAGAGATGCTGGTCAACGTGATTTTGTTGTCGGTCTTTGTCAACCAGATTCTCGGCCCGCCGTTGGCCAAGCGAGCGGTGCTGGCCGGTACGGGAATGGAGTTGTAATGGACCTGTTCGCGATTTTTTCCGAGGAATGCTGTACGGTCGAGTTAAGCGGTTCGACGAAGGACGAGGTATTACGTCAGCTGGCGGCCTTGGCTTGTCGCAACCCGCAGGTTGCGGAGGTAGGCGCGACGGCGGTGTACGAGGCTTTGCGGGCTCGCGAGTCGCAGGGTTCGACGGGATTCGAGCAGGGGGTGGCCTTGCCGCATGCCCGGGTGGCGGGGATGCGGGATTTTGTCGCCGCCGTGGCCGTCGCCCCGCAAGGGGTCGATTTTGCGGCGCTGGACAAGCGGAAGAGCCGCTTGTTCTTTGTAGTCCTCGGCCCGCCCGACCGAGTGGCCGAACATTTGAAACTGCTGGCCGCCATCTCGCACCAGGTGCATCTGCCCCACGTCCGCAACGAATTGCTCAAAGCACCCACCGCCACGGCGCTGTACGAATCGTTCCTGCGGCGGTTGAGTACGACGGGCGATCCCCAAACGCCGCAGCGGAAAATGAAGCTGTGCGTGGTGATCCTGTATATCGAAGAATTCCTGTACGACATTCTGGAATACTTCCTGCAGGAGGGCATTGACGGGGCCACCGTCCTGGAAAGTTCCGGGATGGGCGCGTATATCAGCAGCATGCCCTTGTTTGCTGGCTTTATCGGATTCCTGCAAGAGCGGAAAGACCACAGCAAGACCATCTTGGCCCTGGTCCCCGAGGCCAAGGCCGCTCAGATTGTGGCGGGCATCGAGCAGATTACCGGCGATTTGGACACCCAGCAGGGTGCCACGGTGATCTATTGGGACGTCTCGTATTACAAGGGCAGCATGAAGATGCTGTGAGTCTGTGAAATACGGCGTGGGGATCATCCCCTGCGGCGGGCCCGGTTCTGGCAGGCCCCGGTTTTGCCGGGAACCTGCCGTCGGGGTTGGGCTGTCGGCCAGCCGGGGCCGGTTCAAACGCCGCGGGCACTCTGACTCAACAGGTCGCTCAACGAGCAATCCCGCAAGGGGGCGTAACCTTTCAGCGGCATGAGATGCTCGTGCACCGCGTCGATCATGTCGGCCGGCTGAGGGAAGAAGGCGTCTTCGACTTCGTCCGCCGGTGTGATCCAATTGCGGCTGCCGACCACCACGGGCGGCGCGTCCAGTTCATCGAACGCGAAGTGCGCGATTTTCGAGGCGAAGGTGTGCAGGATGCTACCCCGTTCGCAGGCGTCGGAGGTCAGCAGGATCTTGCGCGTCTTTTTGACCGATTCGAGCACCTTCGCGTAATCGAAGGGCACCAGGGTCCGGGCGTCGATGACTTCGCAGGACACGCCATGCTTTTCCGCCAGTTCGTCGGCAGCTTCCAGCACGCGGTACAGGGTCGCTCCGACGGACAGGATCGTCAGATCAGTCCCTTCGCGTTTGACATCCGGTTCTCCCATGGGGATTTCGTAGGCCTCCGCGGGCACTCCCCCCGGGTGGAACAGTTCGGGCGTGTCGTAAATCCGCTGACTTTCGAAGAACACCACCGGATCGGTACCCAGCAGGGCGGAGTACATCAGGCCCTTGGCGTCGTAAGGCGTGGCGGGGAAGACGACTTTCAAGCCCGGGATATGCGTGCACATGCTGCTCCAGTCCTGGCTATGTTGGGCGCCGTATTTGGAGCCGACGGAGACGCGGAGCACGACGGGCATTTTCAACAAACCGCCCGACATGGACTGCCACTTGGCCAGTTGGTTAAAGATCTCGTCGCCGGCCCGGCCCATGAAATCGCAGTACATCAACTCCACCAGCGGGCGGCCGCCTTCCAGGGCATAGCCGACGGCCGTGCCGACGATCGCCCCTTCGCTGATCGGCGAATTGAACAGCCGATGGTAGGGCAGGGCTTCGGTCAATCCGCGATAGACGGCAAAGGCACCGCCCCAGTCGCGATTCTCCTCGCCGTAAGCGATCAGGGTCGGATCCTGGTAAAAACGGTCGATGATCGCTTCGAACAGGGCATCCCGGATCCCGATGCAGCGTTGTTTGGGCAGCGGTTTGCCGCTGTCGTCCAAGCCGCTACGGCTGCGTTTGGCCAGCTGCAGCACGCGCGGGTTCTCTTCCAAGGGCATCAGCACGTCGACCGGGCGATCCTCCATCTTCTCCACCCGCGTGTCGGAGAACATCACCCGTTCCAGCAGGCAGTCGCGTTGTTTCAATTCGGCGTGGGGAGACAGTTCCAGATCGATGGCCTTTTTGTAGGCCTTCAGAATCTTTTCGTCGACCCAGGTCTGCAGCTGATCCAGCTCCTCCTGCGTACAGGCACCCGCCGCGACGATTTCCGCCGCGAAGGTGCTGAGCGGATCGACCTCTTGCCAAGCCGCGACCTCTTCGCGTACGCGGTACGAGCTGGCGTCCGAGGGGGAATGGCCACTGAAGCGATAGGTCACGGTATCCAGCAGCACCGGCCCATCGCCGCGTGCCAGGATCTCCTTTTTTCGGCCGATCGCCTCGATCACGGCCAGCGGATTGAACCCGTCCACCCGTTCGGCGTGCATTTGATCGGGAGTCAGTCCGGCTCCCATCCGGGCCAAGACCTGGAAGCCCATCGTCTCGCCCACCGGCTGGCCGCCCATGCCGTAGAAATTATTGATGAAGTTCATGATCAGCGGCAGCCCGCCCCGATGGCTTTCCTCCCACAACGATTTGAACTGGTCCATCGTTGCGAAACAGAGGCCTTCCCAAGTGGGACCGCAGGCCGAAGCCGCATCGCCAATGTTGCCGATCACAATCCCCGGGCGCCGATTGACATGCTTGAACAACGCCGCACCCACGGAAATATCGGCCGAACCGCCGACAATCGCATTATTCGGATAGATTCCAAAGGGCGGGAAAAACGCGTGCATCGATCCGCCCAATCCCTTGTTGAATCCGGCCTCCCGAGCAAAAATCTCGGCCAACGCCCCGTAGATCAGGTAGTCGATCGCCAAATCCTTCACGTCGCCCGTGGCGTCCCTCTCCACCACACGCAGGCAATCACCCCCAAAGTAGCCCTGCATGATCTGCATCAAGCCCGCGTCATCCAACTGATAAATCGCCGACAAACCCTTGGCCAAAATCTCCCCGTGCGACCGGTGCGAACCGTATACATGGTCCTCGACATCCAACAAATAGGCTTGACCCACCGCCGCAGCCTCCTGGCCGATCGACAAATGAGCCGGACCGCGATGGTTGTAAGCAATGTCGCGATAATGACCCTGACGCTTGACCGAATCCAGCATGTTCTCGAAAGCCCGGATGACCATCATGTCCCGCTGGATGCGAACCAGGTCCTCCTTGCGGAAGTTGCCCGCAACCAGCTCCGCCGACACGGTCTTGTCATACGCATTGACCGGAATAGGTGAAAACTCGACGTAACTCCGCGCACGCGCTTCTTCCGGACGGATCATAAGTTCTTTGGGCATGCAAGGTTCTCCCCGAAATAACGAGTATCTAATGTAAATCCTTGTTGTGCAGCACCATTTCCGTCAAATCACGTTGATCGTCCGACGGGCAGGAAGGCCCATCCTACGCTGGCGGGTGGAAACACCCATCCTACGAAGGGATCGATTCGCGCGACCTTCGGCAGCACCGTTGCCAGACTTGACGCCCGGCAACCGTGGTGTTACGTTCATAGCCGTTGGGGCCCGCATAGACTACCACGAAACCGATGCGGGAATCAACCACGTCGATCCAAATTATCAGCGGATGTTCCGCCACCAAGGAAAAGCGGAGGACACGAGTATGCAGTCATCGATCACTCTCCCCCAGCTGCGCGACGGTTTGGTCGACGCGACCGTGGTCCGTTGGCTGAAGGCCCCCTCGGAAGGATTTTCTGCGGGCGACATGTTGGTGGAGTTGGAGATTGAAGATGCGTTGGTGCATCTCGAAGCCTCCCAGGCGGGCAAGTTGACTCGGCTGGTAGCTCAGCCCCAGCAAACGGTTCGCGTGGGGGCGGTGCTGGCCGAGATCGAGACGTCGGGCGGAGCGGCTGCGACGAG
>SLMF01000344.1 GCA_007133715.1 Planctomycetaceae bacterium | reverse complement strand
GAGCGCGGGTCACCTGGGCCTGTTCGTCCCAACCGCGGGTCGTCTTGTGTCCGCCCGAGTCGCCCCGCGCCACCCCGCTGTCGCACCACACCTGATACTGCCGCTGGACTTCGTAGGCCAGAGCCCGCTCGACCGCCCGGAAGCTGTTCATGTTCTTGACCTCGACGATCGGAGTGGCGACCCGGCCGCGGGGCGAATCCAGCTGCAGGTTCACATTCGCATCCACCCGCAAACTGCCTTCCTGCATGTTGCAATCCGAGACGTCCAGATAGGTCAGCAGCAGTTTCAGTTCGGACAGATACGCCCGTGCCTCTTGAGGCGAACGCAGATCGGGCTCGCTGACAATCTCCAGCAAGGGGGTGCCCGCGCGGTTCAAATCGATCCGGCTGTCCGCCCGCCCGGCCCGTTCGTCATGCATGCTCTTGCCCGCATCCTCTTCCAGATGCGCCCGCGTGATGCGAATCGGTTTTTCCGGAAAACCAACCTGCGAATCGCGGATCGTCACGAACCCCTGCTCCGACATGGGCAGATCGAATTGGCTGATCTGATACCCTTTGGGCAGGTCGGGATAGTAGTACTGCTTCCGATCCCACTTGGTAAACGCGGGGAAGCGGCAGTTCAAAGCGATCGCCGTTTTCAACGCCAGCTGAAACGCCCGGCGATTCATCACCGGCAGGGCGCCGGGCAAGCCGATGCAGACGGGACAGGTCTGCGTGTTCGGCTCGCCGCCAAATCGGTTGGGACAACCACAGAACAGTTTGGTCTCGGTCTTCAGCTGGACATGGACTTCCAAACCGATGATGATTTCGTAGGGCGCGTCGCTCATGGCAAATGGTTCCCCGGGATTCGATCGCGTTAACCCAACCCCGCCGGTTGCCGCTGGTGCCAATCCGTGGCGGCTTGATACATGGCGGCGGCACGCAAGACTCGCTCTTCCTCCAGCGGCGGCCCCTGCAACTGCAGGCCCAACGGCAGACCCTCCCGGCTGAACCCGCAGGGCATCGCCAGAGCTGTGATCCCCGCCAGATTGGCACTGGCCGTGTACAAGTCCCCCAAGTACATGGCCAGGGGATCTTCGAGCTTCTCGCCTAAGCGGTAGGGTGGCGTCGGCGTGACCGGACCCGCAATCAGATCGACCTCCTGGAACGCCCGATCAAAATCGTTGCGGATCAGCCGCCGCACCTGAAGAGCCTTCAAATAATAGGCGTCGTAATAACCGTGACTCAACGCATACGTGCCCAGCATCACCCGCCGCTTGACCTCGGCGCCAAAACCTTCTGCCCGGCTGCGGCGATACATATCCACCAGCGGCGGATCCGGCTCCCGGGCAGTCGGAGCCCCCGGCCCCGCTGGCCGACCCGCCGCCCGCTCGCTCCGCATCACTTGCTCGTCCGTCCGATAGCCGTAGTGGGCCCCGTCGTAGCGGGCTAAATTGCTGGAGGCTTCACACGAACCGATCACGTAATAGGTGGCAATGGCATAGCGGTTGTGCGGCAGCGAGATCTCCTTCACCCGCGCGCCCCGCGAACGGTATACCTCCATCGCCTCGCGGACCGCCGCCTCCACCTCGCTGTCCAAACCCTCGCCAAAATGCTCGCGAACCACCCCCAAAGTCAAACCGTCCAACGGCTCACTCACCGTCTGACTGTAAGCCGGACAAGGCACCTGTGCCGAAGTGGAATCGCGAGAATCATGCCCCGCCAACACCTCCAGCAGCAGAGCCGCATCCTCAGCCGTCCGGGCCAGCGGACCGATCTGATCCAAACTGCTGGCAAAAGCGATCAACCCGTACCGACTGACGCGACCATACGTGGGCTTCAGCCCCGTGATCCCGCAAAATGCGGCCGGTTGTCGGATCGAACCACCCGTGTCTGTGCCGACCGAAAGGGGAGCCATCCGAGCTGCCACACAGGCCGCACCCCCGCCACTGGAACCGCCCGGAACTCGCGACAAATCCCACGGATTGCTGGTCGGACCCCGCACCGACGTCTCCGTCGTGCTGCCCATCGCGAACTCGTCCATGTTCGTCTTGCCGATCAGGATCGCATCCGCCTGCTTCAAACGCGCGACCACGGCAGCATCGTAGGGGGGGCGAAAGTCAGCCAACATCTTGGAAGCACAGGTGGTGGGCTGGCCCTCGGTGCAGATCAAGTCTTTTAACGCTACAGGCAAACCGGCCAAACGACCTAACGGTTGCCCTGCCTCACGCCGCCGGTCAATCTCGGCCGCCCGCTCCAATGCCGCTTGACCCTCCACCTGAAGGAACGCCCGCACTTGGCCATCCCATCGCTCGATCCGCTGCAAATACGCCTGCGTCAGTTCCACCGCCGTAATCTGCCGGGTCTGCAACCGCTGCAGCAGTTCGGTGGCCGTAGCTTCGACAGGTGACATCATCCGCAGATCCCTCCGTTCAATCTCCCAATACCGCCGGGACACGGTAACAGGCCTCGTCACGCTTGGGAGCATTGGCCAACGCCGCATCGCGAGTCAGACTCGGCACCACCCGATCGTCGCGAAATACATCCGTCCGCTCGACCGCATGCGCCATCGGTTCCACCGCCGAAGTATCCAGCTCGCCCAGTAGCTCGAAGTACCCGACGACCTCCGCCAACTGGTCGGTCATCCGGTCCAGCTCGTCATCTGTCAAGTTCAAGCGGGCGAGCGTAGCAACTTTGGCAACTTCCTGACGGGTCAGACTCATCGGTTTTCATCCGTTGGGCGGGATGGGTATCTGCACGTTGGGTGGGAAAACCGGAATCGGCTACTTGCCGGGCAGTTTGAAGGGCCGTTGCCGAACGACTTTGCGAATCGAACCGCTGCGAATACATTGAGCGCAGACCCGCATGCTCCGATGCGAGCCGTTGGGGGTCACCACGCGAACCCGTTGCAGATTCGGTTTGAACTTGCGGCGGGTGATTCCCGTCACCTTGGTACCCACCCCGCCCAGGTATTTGGCTTTACCGCGGGTCTCGACCGCGTTTCCTACCTGCGTTTTCTTTCCACAGACTTCGCACACACGCGCCATTGCATTTCCTCTCCGACCGGGACTTCTGGGTGATCTTCCGCTGTTGAAAGCCGCACAGTATACCACGACCGCCCGGACCTGCAAGCTCAGACCGCCCGCAGCGGGGGCATGATCGCGGAGCGGTGTGGTGACAGGGTCCTGGCGAGGGGTGATTTTGCCACTCTGGCGAGAGTGGGTCGTTGCGGGTACCCTGTTCAAGGGCTGCTGACCGAAGCGGTGGCCTCCTGCGTTTGCTGGTCGATCTGACGCGCCATTTCGATCTGCAACCGCGTCACCTCGTTCGCCAAATAGGCGTTGGTGCGAAACAGTTCGCTCAACCGAGTTCGCGTCCTTGACCAGGTTTCTTCCAGCTCTCCGTAGTACGCCTGCAGCAACTGCAGCTCTTGCTCGAAACCGGCCAGATCGGTTTCCAGATTGGCCTGTTCACGCTGATGAAAGGCCAACTGCTCTTCCGCCTTGTCACGCAAGGCGACCATCGTATCGCGATCCCGCGTGGCTCGGGCCATTTCGACATCCAAGTCCAGATTACGGTAATGGATGTCCCGGAAGGCAAAACCGTAATCGCTGAGCGAACGGCGGTACAACAACCGGATCTGCTGGCAGATACCGTCCCCGATCAGGGTGTCGGCCGTATCCCGGTCAAATACGGCGGTGTCCCCCTCCAGCAAGCGGACGGTTCCATCCTCGCCCCGACGCACATGCAATTCCAAGGCACGACCGCTGGAGTCATAGAACCGGCCGCCTTCATCCAGCAGGGATTGTTCAACATCGCTGTCGACTTGAATTTCGTGAGCCCGCACGAATTCGACCAGCACCCATACGTTTTCCGGAGGATCCTGGTCCGTCGCTTCGCGGTTAAAACGGGTCAAACGCTCCAGAAACTGCTCGTACCGCTCCTCCGGCCATTCATAGCGGTTGGGAAAGAATTCGGTCAAAGCTTCCCGCTCCTTGCCCACCATCCGCCGTTCTTCCTCGTCCATCACCGCAAACGCGTGGTGGCTGTCCAGGGGCATGACATCATACAGCACCCACGTGGTATCGCCCGCCTCCAAGGCCTCGATCTGCTCCTCGTCGGGCGGTAGCATGGCGGCGAGGGTGACGGTGTCTGCGTTCGCCTCGGTCACGTTGAATTCGCCCAAATACACATCCGGGACTCGAAACGCTTGTTCCAACTCGTGTTCGGTAAAGGCGTACACGACCGTACCGGGAGCGATCGAGGGCGAATCGGGGGCCGCGGCCGGTTCCTCTTCACCATTTTCTTCCACCACAGGACGCGGGGGCCGCAAACGATACCGCAACCGGGGTGGATCGTCACCATTCTCCGCTTCCACCCGTCCCAACGGCTCCCAGCCTCGCCACACACGCCCTCGGTCCACCAATTTTGAGGACAGGCGTGCCCGCAAACTGCGGATGGAGCCCTCCGTTTGGTGGAGTTCTTCCAAGTCGCCATGCTGCAATTCCACATTTTCCGCCCGGACCGCCTCCAAGGCCGCCGAATAACTCTCATAATGGTCCCGCCACGCGGCTTGCGTCTTCAACACAAACGAGGCGAATGCCAGAAAAGTCACCGCGGAGAGGAAGACCAAAAGGGATGCTGCGACATGAGGAAGACGCCACGTCTTCCAACACATCCACATCAAACCAAAATAGCCCAAAACCAGCAGGACGCCGATCGCTTGATAGACGAGCGGGTTGTTCATGGCGCTAATTGCTTCTTACGAAAGGAGATCCAACATGACACCCCCTGATACTAAACTAGGAAGTCTGGGGCGTCAAGCTGAATGGGGTGTTCCAACTTGACCGGGCGCGCTACCCGATACGCCGTTATTCGTATCGGACGGGGGACACTATTTCTTAGTGTCTTTCTCGGCTCTCCCGCGACTTGATCTGCCGAGAAATAAAGCCCCGCCCGAGATTCGGAACATTCTACGTCGGTTTTCGTCGATGAGGCAACTCGTTCAACCGCCCGCGGGATAGAATCGTAACCGTCGAATCGCGTTCCCGCAGAAATTCTATGCCGATCATGACTGTTCTTCGCTTTCTCCCGATCGTTTGGATGATACTCGGTTCCCTGTCAGAGGGTCTCCAGGCACCAGCAGCCACTCTTGAGACGGATCACGAGATTCAACTGATTGAGGGT
>SLMF01000708.1 GCA_007133715.1 Planctomycetaceae bacterium | reverse complement strand
GTCGTCACGGTCATCGCTTGTCAGCTCCCGACGCCGACGGCCTCATGATCTGTCCTGAAAGCGGCTATCGATATCGGGTCAACCAGAACCATTCCCTCCGCTGTCTGGACCTGGACGAAGAACAACCGCTACCGGCCGAAAAAGCAATTGGAACCGAGGATTATCGAAGTTTTAGAAGCCCCTAACGAGACCGCCGAGGTGGCCGTGGCCCCCCGCCACGCGGGTCCCTATCTCCGAAACGGACTGGGGGCTTTGTGCGATCTTGAACATGCCCTGCCGGCTATAATCCCAATCGGGGCTTCAAGAAATCTGGGCCCCAACCGGCCTCGGAGATGCCGGGCCACATGGGGCGACTTTGTTAGGGGCTCGAATGGGGTTTGTGGCTTTCCCTCAGCTTCGTCGTTCGGCAGCTGACGACGTGACCGCCGGGATCGGGCGGGGTTCGGGTAGGGAAAACCATGACGCGTGAGCGGAAAACAGCCGAGTTCTTCCCGCCGTGGAACCGATGGAAGTACGAGCGGCGGAAAGGAAACCCCACCTTTTTGGCGAGGGACAGGTGGTGTCCGCCGTTCATGGTACTCCCGAAGCCCTGCTTGACGAGACGAGGCGATACGTGATAACTTGAAGTTTGGTAAAGAAATTGGTGAACTCTTTTCGAAAATGCACGGGGCGTGACGAGTATTCCGTGAGAAGATGAGGAAAGCGAGCATTCGGTCCTCGAAGGTGCTCTGTCGCTCTCTGGTTCTTTCGTCAACCCTCTTCAAGGAACCATGCGATGCCATTTCCTACTCGCCGATCGGGCGGAGGCGGTGCCTCTGGATTCACGCTGGTCGAACTGTTGGTCGTGATTGCGATCATCGGCGTGCTGGTGGCCCTGCTGTTGCCCGCGATTCAAGCCGCGCGCGAGGCGGCTCGTCGGGCGCAGTGTACGAACAACATGAAACAGCTCGGTCTGGCCCTGCACAATTACCATGACACGCATGGCACCTTCCCCTCGGGCGTGCTCAGCGAGCGGGACGGAACACGGCCGACGGGCGACAGCGGTCAGGAATTCGGCTGGCTGGTGCTGATCCTCCCCATGATGGAACAGCAAGCTCTGTATGATCAATTGGACCCCACACGACGGACCTTGTGGCGATTGTTGAACAATGCCAACGAGCGGAATTTGGTGCAAACGCCGCTCGGCATCTATCGTTGTCCCTCGGACGCCGGTGACGAAACCGTAGCGGGCACCCCGCAGGCCATGGACTTCCACGGCAGAGCCGCGGTCGGAACCAACTACTTCGGCGGTACCAGCAATTACCTGGGAAACGGGGGCTACTGGGAGTTGGCAACCGTAGTGACGAAAGGGCGTGGGCTGCTTTACCGCAACAGCTCGGTCCGCTTCGCCGCCATTACGGACGGGACCAGTCACACGTTTGCCGCCGGCGAACGCGATTTCGACTGCTCCTCGGGCGTATGGGCCGGCACACGCAACAGCACCGGGCCGGGACCGCGGGGCAATAACTACCAATTGGGACGGGTGAGCATCCCGTTGAACTTCAAGACACGACCCACTGGGAACAACAGCTGTTGCGAGGGTTTCAGCAGTGCCCATCCGGGCGGCGCGCATTTCCTGATGTGCGACGGCGCCGTCCGTTTCGTCTCGGATACGATCCACTTTGATAACGCAGGAGTCAACGTACGCGACAGTGCCGGGCCCGAACCGGTCGTCTACGAGAATCTGGGGGTCTACCAGCGTTTGGGCATCATCAACGATGACCAACCGATCCCCAGCTTCTAAACCAACAAACCAACCTGCTGCCCGGACCGGGCCACCGAAATGACCAAAAGACGCGTCGGGAACGCGAAGAATCGGAGAAAACGAGCAATGAACAAGTGGGATCGGCAGAGACTCGTCGGGTTGCTCGTGGTGGCAGCAGCTCTCCTGGGGTGGATCGGTTGCGGTGGCGAGACGCTGGATCTGGGGACCGTAACCGGGACCGTGACTCTGGACGGAGAACCGCTGGAGGGAGCTGAGGTGGTGTTTCAGCCGGAAGCGGGGCGCCCCTCTTATGGCGAGACGGACAGCCAGGGCCGCTATCGGCTGATGTTCGCCTCCCAGCAACCGGGAGCTCAAATCGGCTCGCACCGTGTGATGATCTCGACTTTTGATGTGGTTCTCGACGAAGACGATCAGGCGACCGAGATTCCCGAACGCCTGCCGCCTCGCTATCATCGAGAATCGGAGTTACGCGAGGAGGTAGCCCCGGGAGAGAATGTGATCCACTTTGATCTCCAGTCGGAGTAAATCAGGACAGCCTCCCTGGACTGATTGATTGATTATAACTGAAGGAGTCTTAGAGATGACCGTCTTACTTTCGCAGAGGTTCCGCAAGCCGCACGGCTTTACTTTGGTCGAGCTTCTGGTGGTGATCGCAATTATCGGAGTTCTGGTGGCGCTGCTGTTGCCTGCGATCCAAGCGGCTCGTGAAGCGGCACGTCGCTCCCAATGCGGCAACAATCTCCGGCAGATCGGCGTGGGCATGCATAACTACGTCGATACGCATCAGGTCTTTCCGCCGGGCTGGTTGATGATGCCCTCGGGGAATTCGCCCGATGGGAATGCTCAGTGGGGCTGGGCCGCTTTGATCCTGCCTTATGTCGAGCAACCGGCTTTGCACGAGCAGCTGGGGGTCACGACGCGGACTTTGCGACAAGCGGTCCAGGATTCCGAGACGCTCCCGTTATTGCGACAGCGGTTGGCGACCTATTGGTGTCCCAGCGACCCCTCGGACGTTTTGCCACGGAACAAGCATCCCCACGGCACGCCGGTCGCCGCCGCCAGCTATGCGGGTTGTGTTGGCATCCACTTCTGGTCGGAGCATCGCACCCCGAATAACAACGGGGTTTTGACGGGTTCCCGAGCGGTGAGGATGGCGCAGATCACGGACGGGCTTTCCAATACGTTTCTGGTGGGCGAAACGGGCACGAACGACGAGTACAATTCGATTTGGGCGGGGATCGGGGCTTCGCGAGGCGACGGTTTCAACATTGGCCGCAACACGTGCCACCGTTTGAATTCGCCGCGGCAAAGCGGCGGATTGGACCGCGGTTTTGCCAGCATGCATCCCGGCGGTGCCCATTTCGCGTTCTGTGACGGCTCGGTGAACTTCGTCGCCGAAACGATCGAATTCCGCCTGAATGGCTTTTCGGACAACATAAATCAGTCGAGTGAAGACGGATTCAACGGCCGCAAAGACGGCATGGGCGTCTATCAATTGCTGGGCGTCCGGAATTCCAAAGTCCCCGCCAGTCTGTAATCGCCCTCGTATCCACGCAACCGCGACTCGCCCCCTTCCGCCTGCGGAAGCGAGCGCGGTCTTGCCTCGCGTGGTGAGTTTACTTTCCAGTGTCCGCTGAACTAAGGGAGACCTGCTGTGCGGCAAGGCCTAGTTTTCGCAATCCTTTATCTGATCCTGATTCCGCTGGTCGCCGGTTGTGGCGGCGATGACCGCTTCGCCTCAGTGCAAGGCACGGTGACCATTGATGGCAGCCCGGTGGAAGGGGTCGAGATCCTCTTCGAGGCCGACTTCCCCGGCGGCTCTCCCTCGATCGGCTTCACCGATGCCAGCGGCCGTTACCAAGCGATGTTCACGCCGACGCAGCCGGGGGCGATGGTGGGCAAGCATCGCATCCGGATCCGAGCCGAGCAGATCGATGGTGATGGCAATGTGAACATCCTGGCGGAGATCCCGCCGGAGTATGGTGCCGAGTCGGAAATTGAATTCGAGGTCACTCCCGGTTCCAACACGTTCGATCTGGACGTCGTGACCCAATCAGCCGGTTAGAGTGTAACGGTCATTTTTCTTCGCGTCGTGCTTGCATGTTCCGCCGTAATGAAGCGGTAGGGCTCACGGCGTGAAAGCGCACGTGAGGATTATCCCATTTCGCCGGTGGGGACTTTGAGCACTTTTTCGCGATGGACCACCGTGCCTTTGCGCCAGGCGACTTTGGGCACCTGCCGCCCGGAACCGGTCCAGAACAACGCGAAGTGGCCTCGGCGGTAGTGTGGCGACATCTCCAGGTCACGCCCCACCAGCCACCCCACTTTGCCCCGGCGATGCGCTTTATCGATGTATTTGGCGTCGCGGTTCGCCAGGTACTTGGAACGGTCCTTGTTCAAAACGTCCGGTTCGATGATCTCCGGATCGTGCGCCAGCAGGCAGAGGGTGGTACACAGCCGAATGCAGTCGATGATCAGGGGGCGGGGCACTTGCAGCCCCATGCTGGCCGACGGATGATCGGGCAGGGTGTCCAGCTCCCCCTGCAGGGTACAATCCTTGGCGGTTCGGAAGGAGCGAAAAGTCAGGATCGGGCATTCGGCGGCGGCTTCCCCTACGTCGATGAACAGATTGATCGCCTCGTATTCCCGCCATTTCACCGTCGCCAGCCCCCGAGCCATCAGGATCGAACGGACTTGGCCCTCCGCGAACGTCAGGCGCGGGTGTTTGTGATCCCGGGGCAGGCAGATGGCCAGGGCTCGTCGCGGGGTCCGAATCGCATCGGTCTCCAAGTCCAAGGCCAGATTCAGCAGCGGTCCCAAAATACCGGGGTACAGATGGTAATAGGGACGATGATCCTGAATCCAATTCCCTTCGGCATCCATTTGTTTGGCGCCGATGGGGTCTCCTTTGGCTGCCATCTCATTCATTACGGCGTCATGAAACACGCCGGGCTCACGCAATTCGTGAGGCAAATTTTCGCGGAGTTTGCTGTACAGCGAGGGATACGACCAGAAAAGCATGGCTTGATCCTGCAGCTGAGTGACACGGTGCGATTTCGCTCAGTATGCACCCCGCGACGGTGGGAATCAAGTCGCCTTGCAATCCTAGCGCCGCAAATCAGAGGTCTCTGCCCCGAGGATCTCCCTTGGTTACTCCGCGCGCGGGAGTAAATCGGCTTGTTGAACGCCCAGCGGGAGGCACCGGCAACGCCAGCCTGCCGGCGCCTCCGGCTGGGCGTTAATACGAGTCAATCGCTGCCGCGCGCGGTTTAGGTACCGTCAATTGTGAATTGCGGCGCTCGTGTTTCCGCAGCACGAACACCGTATCCGAAATCTCGTCATTCAATTCCAACGGCTGTTCGATTTCGTACCAGAAATCGTAGACATCGCACAGCTCCAG
>SLMF01000285.1 GCA_007133715.1 Planctomycetaceae bacterium | reverse complement strand
GGATCCGCCCGTCGGGCACCGACAAATCCACCGCCGCAAATTCTAATACGGCCAATCCCACCGTACCGAAATCGTAGCGGGCGGACAAGCCGAATCCGTAGGCCCCCGCCGCCTGCTCCGCATCCAATCCGATCGCCTCGGGCGGGATGATCTCGGTCGAGACCAAGGCCGCAGCCGCCGGGTCCGCCGCGATGGCCGCCACCACATGCTCGGCCGTCGTCGGATTGTCCGGATGCGTGTTCAACGTGATGTGCAGCACATACGCGTCCGGGTCCGAGGTGTCCACGACCAACTCCGGCTCGCCGCTGGCATCGCCCAGATCGGCCCGGTCCACCCGGATCTCGATCTTGTTCCCCTCGTCGCCCCCATAGTTGTCCGGGTTGGCCGTGAAATGCATTTCCAGCGAGGTGCCGAAGTTCGAACGCCCGCTGGCCAGCGAGTCGCCGCCGCCGCCCAATTGACCTAACTTGAACGGCTGATAGTCGTTCTCCCTGTAGTTGTGCAACACACGAGCGGTGATCAGTCCCGTGAACTCGCTGCCCGGCGGCGTCAGCACCCGCGCTTCGAGCAGCTCGCTGGCCGCCACATCGGCGGCAATCGCCTGCACCAGTTGCTCGGCCGTCGTCTGACTGCCCGCGGTCGTGTTCAACGTGATCGTGACCTGCAACGGACTGTCCGACGTCTCGATCCGCGGCGGGGCGTAATCCCCCAGCGGCTCGGCGGCAATCAGGACCTCGATCCCGTTCCCCGCCCCGCCCGCATAGTTGTCCAGATTCGCGCGGAATTCGACATAAACCGCCTCGGCCGACCAGAAATGACTGACCAGCGTCGCCGCCACATCGTCGTCCACACCGCCTTCCAACTCGATCGGCGCATAGCGGTCCGGATGGGCCGCCGTCAGATCGGCCGGAACCAGCTCGGCCCGCACCCGCATCCCCGCGCCCGCATTGATCGCCTGTACCACCTGCGCGACCGTGTTCTCGCTGCCCGCCGTTGTATTCAGCGTCAGATTCACGTCGTTGCCCGAAATGCTGACCACGGGCTCCGCATCCTCGCCCAACTCCGCGGCCGAAACGTTCAACCGAATCGCCGTACCGGAACCGCCGGATTCGACGGCCGTCAAGCGGATCTGGTAATGGCCCGCACCCAAATCGGTGATCAATTCGGCCGGCTCCAGAATCGTATCCGTGATCCGTACCGCGTGAGGCTCCGCCGCCGAACCGCCTACAATCTCCGCCGTCAAAAGGGCACTGGACTGGGGATGGGCGTTCAACGCGTCGACCAATTCGGCCGCCGTGGTCTCGTGACCCGCATGGCGGTTCAACACCACCGTGATCTCGCGAGGACCGGTCCGTAAAATATCCAGCGGGGCCGGGCCGCCGTAATCCCGCTCCCGTAGCCGCAGCTCGATCCCGTTCTGCTCCTCGCCCAAATTCATGGCCGAGAAATCCACCAAAACCGACCCGTTCGTCCCCAGATCGGAACGCATCGAAGCTACGTCGAACCGGCCGTCCGCACCCGCCCGGGTGAAACGGATCGCCGTCGTGCTGGCATCCAGATCGGCCAAGTCCGCGCCGCCCTGGAACAATAGATTCAACTCCCGCGGAGCGACCTCCAACACGTTCGGCTCGTCAAACAAAAACAGCTCGCCGTCGTTCGGGCGAGCTGCAAACAGCTGGGGACCGATCGCCTCGAAACCCACGATGTCGGCGCTCGAGGCCAAGGAGAACGCCTGACTCGGCACCGAACCCGTCGCGTTGATCCGGATCGTGTACGTCCCCGCCACCGGATTGTCGATCAACACCTGCTCGACATTGTCCACATGATTCGACGTCGTGCGGACCGCCGGAGCCGTCGGATTCTCGGGGTCCAAAGTCCACGGAGAGTGCGTGCCATCGGGACCGGTAATGGTCAGGTCCAGGTCGTGGACCAGCACGGGGGTGCGAACATCCAGCTCGCCCATCGGATGAGGGGTTCCCGGCGGATCGGTCCAGACCAGCGTCGCCTTCAACGGGCCCGTTCCTTCGCTCTGGACTTGGTAGGTCAGTTCGCTGCCGGTGTAAACGCCCTGGACCAGCATCTCCTTGCTATCGCCGGCCGCCGCGTTGGAGATGAACTCTGCCGCCGCCGCCGCGTTGACCAGTCCCCAGCCATAGTCATAGTTCGGCCCGGGGGTTCCGGCGTCCGAGGCGGTGTGAATTGCCAGCAACCGCTGGGTCGCCGCGTTGGGCAGTTGCCCGAACTCGTTGCGATAGTGCTCGGCGACCAAGATCATCGTGCCGGTCACATTCGGCGCGGCCATCGACGTGCCACTCATCGCTTGGTAGTCGGCGTCGCCCCTGGCAACCGGCGAAAACACCTGGAAGCCATTGCCCACCACATCCGGCTTGATCCGCCCATCATCGGTGGGGCCGTAGCTGGAAAAGGACGTGGTCACGATGTCGCTGGACGAGTAGGAATCGTTCCTCACATCCAGCACCGCCCCCACGACCAGGGAATTTTTCGCGGTCTGGTGTTGGGACAACGTGTCATAGCCCGTTCCGCCATCGCCGTCAGGAGGAGGCGCAATTGTGGCCCCTGAATTGGGTACCAGATACCAGTTTGGGCCGACGAAACCGTCTAATCCTTCCGGGGCACCGGACAGCCAAGTCACGTAGGCGTTGATGTTGTTCACATCCAAGAACTGATCCGTGCGATCATTACCGGCCGACCAGACACTCAACAGGTCCGGGTTGTCGTACAGGACCGCGTCCAAACCCGCCGAATTCGCATCATATTTGCCGAACCCGGTCGACTCGGTGTCATAAAGGTAACGGTCTTCCAGCCAAGCATCCACGTGTCCGGGTAAGGGGAAACCGAACCACTCCCACGACACGATCTCCCATCCGTTACCCAGGCCATACGAGTGGTTCGAGGCAACCAGTTGCGAGGCCTCTTGGCGCATTTCTTCTGCATCAGCATGCCAGTCGTAGGTGCGAATGGTGACTTCGGGAGCCATTCCCTTCGCTTGTGGGGAAATTCCGGCTGCCCCGATCGTACCGGCCACGTGGGTGCCGTGGTCATTCCAGCCGACCGCGTCGTCCCCGTAGACCACCCGCCCGCCGAATTCCTGGTGCGTACTGCGAACGGGGCCTTCATCCCACACCCCCACCGTGAGCCCTGCTCCGGTCAGATCCAGACCGAGCGCCCCGCCCGGTTGCAGCCGAGCCGCGTTCGTCGTGTCGGCCGCGGCGACGTTGGTCGTCCGGATGAAATTCAGTTCGCTTGGATGCGGACCGGAAGCCAACAACAGCAGCTGGTTTTCCTCCACAATCGGGGTAAGCGGGAGATCCTCTGCCAAGCCCGTGAACGGCGAGACCGTGAGCAACATGCGTTGCTCCAGCGACTCGTGCATCAAACGCCGGGTCTTGCGGCTGAAGTCGGATCGTCGCGCTTCGCGACGCCGTTGAGTCATGTTTTTACTGGATGGAGACGACGACTTGCGAAAGCGTCGGATAGCCATTTGGCAACCCCTAGAACAGGTATAAATGGGCTCTCTTCTTTGTACCGAAAACGATCGGCGCGGGCGCAAAACTCACCTACCCCTCCGCAGATTCCCAGGACCATCTGCAGCCGGCGACCGTGACACCCCACCAAAATAACCAAGCAAATCAGGTTTTTTGCAGTCTTAAGTATAATCGCAAATTAACCTCGGGCATAGCGTTTTGCGCGCTGGTCCGAGGCCGACGGAACCCCAGACAGACCATACTGGGGAACGGCTATACGGCTCGCACCACTTGTTCGGCACGTCGCGCCTTACTAACCGAGTGAAACCATTCCGCTAGCTGAAGGACCGTGTCGAAAGATGCCGATCCGCAGGCAGGGACTCAGCCCACGTTGGACGCGCGCCACGGCGAAGTAGTTCCCCCGCGACCGTCAGACCTCACGAGCGGAGCATCTCGTCGCCACGCAATTCACCCCCGACCGCCGGCAATCTCCAGCGTCGCACCCGAGCAAGAAACGCGTGCTCGGCATATACCCGAATTGCGTATCCCAGGTCAATCCCGTCCGAGCGGTCTCGCCGCTTGGGGCTCGCTGGGCCGGGATGGGATCGATGGGACTTATGGTCCCCATAAGTCCTATACGTCTCCTATTTCCCTCAGGAGCCTTCCGGACCACCGGAGGGTTACGCGAAGCAATTGGCGGCCCAGGCGGCGGCGCCCCGCACGCCCGCGTCGTCCCCCAATTCGGCGGGGAAAACTTCGAACATGTCCCGGAACGGCCGCATGGCGGTCGCCCGAGCTTCCTCACGCACCACGCTCACAAACAACTCGGGCATCGCTTCGATCAGGCCTCCGCCCAGCACGATCACATCGGGACACAGGATGGTGACCAGATTCCCGGTGGCCCGCCCAATCTTCTCCGCCGCGCGACGCACAATCTGCTCGATGACCGTATCGCCATTTTGGATTGCTTTCGCCAAGGCGCCACTGCGAATCTCCTGCAGGTCGAGCCCCACGGCTTCCCTCAGATGGGGCGCTTCGCCGCGATAAGCCGCTTTGGCCGCTTCCGCAGAAATCGCCAGGCGGCTGGCTTCGGTTTCCAGGCAGCCGTAGTGCCCACAACCGCACAATTTGCCATGCGCGTTGATCTGAATGTGTCCAATCTCCATACAAGAGCTGTGTTTGCCGCGCAGGATCCGGCCCTCGTAGACGCAACCGCCACCAATGCCGGTGCCCGGAAACACGCCGATCGCGCAGCGGGCTCCCCGCGCTGCACCAAAACGATACTCGCCGTAGACACCCAGATCCACATCGTTGGCCACCACCACCGAGCACTCGAACTCGTCCTCGAGTTCCTTCTGCAGATGGATGCCTTTCCAACCCACATTCACGGCTTCTAAGAGACGGCCTTCTTCGAGGTTCATCGGGGCAGGAAAGCCGACTCCAATCCCCCCCAATTGACTTGAAGATAAGCCGGCATTGTTCAAGGCGCCGCGGATCGTCTTCTTGATCCGCTCCAAACCGCTTTGCGCATCGAGATATCCGTGCGTCCGTTTTCGTTCGCGTCCCACTTGTTGGAACTGCGTGTCAAAGATTTTCGCCAGCATCTTGGTAGCACCCAGGTCAAAACCCAACCAGAAGGGCGATGATCCGTCTGCATTCATAGGGGACTCTCAGAAATTTTT
>SLMF01000343.1 GCA_007133715.1 Planctomycetaceae bacterium | reverse complement strand
TCCGTTTCGCCGGCCCGGAAGCCTACAGCCCGCCGACCGTCATCCACTGGGCCATGACCCGGCCCGAAGCTTGGAAGGCCTTGTACGATTATGGCGCACGGTTGTTAAGCGGCTATTTCGTCGACTGGAACGGCTGGGACATCAACTACAACCTGGATGATTTCCGCTCCGAGTGGCTTTCGCGACACGATCTGCTGAAGGATTACGACAGCGGCATCGTGTTTTCCAAGGTGGACATGGTGGTCGACAACACACCGCTGGACCAGATCGTGCCTCGACTGGACCCGATCATGGCCGATCCCCGCCAGGGCGAGATCATCGATCTGCTGACCCATGAGCAGTATTTCTGGCCGTTTTTCCACCGCTATCTGCCGGATATGCCGCAAAGGCTGGAACGAGCGATCGCGCACGTGACCCGGCACGGCTATCAGCCCGTGCAGCTGCAGGACGAGTTTGCCGAGCAGAGGTAGCACGGGGAGGCATGGCCAGCCGGTGCAGGTTCAGTCGAGTTGTGCGACGATCCGGTCCGCGTCTGCCTCGGGGACGATTCGGAATTGTGCCGCGGCGTCTTCCAAACGGTAGGCCTGCCGGGTGAAGGCGAAGTGGGCGGCGAGCGATTCGGCGTCCAGCGGTTGGCCATTGCCCGCCACGCCGCCACTGACGATCAGCCGCCGCGGGGCGATTAACGCACTCAGGTGCGCGATGTCGCCCGCATCGCGAAGGATCCCGGGCACGATGGTCCCCAGCCGCTGGCCATGGTAAGGCTGGTCGCTGACATAGCTGGCCAGCGTGTTTGCGGTGACCACGTGACTGATCCGGGTGTCCCGTGCTGCGGCGCAGATCGCGACCAGACCGGCGGGACCGAGCCCGGCCAGCAGAATGGTATCCGGCAATCGGGAGTCTTGATCGGCCAGCGTGTCGAGCAGTCGGTGGACGTCCAGAACCCACTGGCCCAACAGCGGGCGGCCGATCCACAAAGACCATTCGGCCGTATTGTGATCCACGGCGCGGCCGATCCGGTCGCGGGGGTAGGCCAGTTGTCCGGTGGCCCGCAGATCCAAGGTGATCACGCTCCAATCCTGCTGCCCGAGCCGCTGCGCCAGCTCGCTGGCAGCCGCCTGTTCTCCGCCTTCGAGATCCAGCACCACGGCCAGCCGCTGCGGGGAGGCTGCCCCGGATTGCTGGCGAGCGGTCAGCGTCACCCCGGGTTCCGGCTGGAACCGCAGCGTGCGTTCCTCTCCTTCGCGGACGCTCGCCACATCGGGACCTGCCGCCGGCTGGCCGGGCTCCTCGCCGAACAGACAGCCGGTCAAGCCCTGCAAGATCGCGGCGCGTTGTGCCTGCCAGGCATCCGAGTCCTCGGGCCAGGGATGTCGTTCCAGCACCTGGCGGGCATGCCGGGCCGCCAACTGGGGAATTGTCAGGAAATCATCCGGTCGCGAATCGCCCGGAAAGCAGCGGAGCGTCTCCGGATCCTCGGTCTGCAATTCCGGTTCGGCGATCGGCGAGCCGTCGCCTACATCCTTGAGGAAACGCGTCATCCAACCGTACATCGATTCGCGCATCGGTTGATTATAGTCGTGCGACGCCTCGAAAGTGGCATGATCCAGAGGGGCTTGGCTCCCGTAGAGAGCATAAATCGGCCGCGTGGCTTCCAGCGATTTCCGAGCCTCTTCGACGGAGAACTGGACCGCGTCGCGAGTCGCATTGATGACCCGCAACCCGCGGGGGGCAGTCAGCGCCAACACGCCCCATTCTTCCGTGAACTGCAGGGCGCCCGGCAACACTTCGCACATGCAGCAGGCGGCCCCCAGGTACGCCTGATAGTTGCCGACCGAGCAGACCGGTACGACGGCCGAAAACCGTTCGTCCCAGGCCCCCGAGTACATCGTCTGGTTGCCACCGCCGCTGCAGCCGGTGATCCCCAACCGGCTGCCGTCGACCTCGGGGCGAGTCAGCAGGTAATCGACGGCTCGCAAGTTCTCATAGACCTGCAGCCCACACAACGACAGCCCGGCGGGAAAGAGGGTGGCCGCGACCATCTCGCCATGATACTCGCCCAGCGCTTTTCCCAAACCCCGTTCGCCGGCGCCCAGGGCATCGACCGAGAGCACGAAGAAGCCCAATTTGGCCAGCCCGATGCAGCGGGCCTGGACCACGGGATCCTGTTTCGCCCCCCGCCAATGGCCATGCACGCACAGCACGGCCGGGACCCGTTCCGCTCGCTCCGGCACGTAGGCGTTGGCGGTCATCCAGACGTCGGGCATGGTCTGGAACACGATCTTTTCCACCCGATAGCCGTCCCGCTGGAGCGTTCCCCGCAGTTGAGGTTCCAGCGGGGCCGGCTGGTCGGGAAAATCGCCCCAAGCTTGCCGGATCCGCTCGCGCAACAACGTTCGTTGCGTCTGCCATTCCGCCAGCGTTGCCGGCGGGCGATCCTGCTGCCGCATCGCCGCCGCCTGCTGGCGTACGAACTGCAGAAAGGCGTGCGGGGCGTCCGGCGGGGAAGCCGAACGGACCGTCAGCGTGATCGAAACGACGGCCAGCAACACCCAGGCATTCCAGCGAAGCGGGCCGAGTTGAGGGGCACGCGTACTTGGCATCCGAAGGCTCCTGGTTTTCAGGCGGAAACACGCCGCGCGTTCGCGGGGCGTCCCCGCAGTGCTTGAGGCAGATTCGGAATGGCCCGCGCCCTCGCAGCCGCCTGCGACCACCTGCCCCATCCGGAAATCACCATTTTAAGGACAGGGCCAAGCGGCAAACAAGTCCCTTGGCCGAAAGGGCAGGGAAGCCGTTCTGCCCGCTCCCTTCTTCCGTACGCCGGCGCGATCCACAACGCGCGCCGGTAAAAGCTGGTCGCACCCTCCGGCTCGAAACGCACCGGGACCCGGGACCGCCGACCTGGGGATGCTCGAGCCACAACGTGCCGGCCTTCGTCCACCCGGTTGCCGGGCGCCCCCAAGTTGATGCCCACTTGCCGCACCCAACCCTCCGCCGCCACCTCGCCCCAAGCCGACCATTGCACGAACTCCGGCGGCATCGGCACCAGGGCCAGCGACGTGTGCAACGGATAATTGCAGGTGCAGTTGCCCGCCCACGAAGGCAGCGTCAATACCCCGCCCGCAGCATCCATTCGCCGCCGAAACGCCTCCACCCGCTCCCGATCCGGCTCGAAAACCAGCACGTGCAGGTCCGATTGCTGCACCAGTTCCTCGGCCAACCGCCCCGAGCCCCAACCGGCGACAACCGCGGGGTCTCGTGGGTGGATGGCCGATACGCCTGATCGAAAATTCCTGCTGCGCGCTTGGTAGGCGTGACCTAGACTTTGTCAGATATGCCCTGCCCAACGGTTAGAGGCCTTAACACAAGCGCCCGTACGGGTCGGGATCTCGCAGATCGATGCGGTTTTCCCGGGGCTGCTTGGGAAGGGCATCGAATGTGCGTCGTTTTTTGTGGAAACGGCGGATGAGTCCCGGTCACACAGCCAGAGACGCGATCATGAACTGCCACGAGCTTGCCCACCGAATCGAACGTCTGCAGCCGCGTGCCGCCCTCCGGGATGTGGCCCGTTTGTGCCTGCTGCTGGCCAACACGATCCCGAATGTCGAGCAATTGGCCGACGACAACGCCCTGGCTCAGGTCTGGCGCGAGATCCACCTGCGTTTGCAGGCCAGTGCCGATCAACACGCCGCCATGCTGGAGGAACTGGAACAATTGGCCCGTTCCGATCCCAAGAAGTTCACCGCCGATCAGATCTGGATCTTGTTGCGCGCGATCAAGGTTCAGAGCCAACTGTTACAGATGTACATGGGCGACGAGGCTTGCCGCGTCTAGTCGAATCATGGGGCTCTTGTTTTGTTCTTTCGGTGGGAGCTGAGAATGCGGAGCGATGGTGCCGCCGTAGGATGCTAGCAGGGCCCCCCCGAACTTTCTTGGATTTTTTTCTCTCAGACTACTTCCAACCGCCGGCGCATCCGGTATAACCGGACCCATCGCTGAGACGGCGGCCCATTTTTCGGTGGCTCCGTCCTCTCGCATGGTGAAACCGACTCCGGGCGTGTGCGACACGTCCTGAACCGGCGGAAGTTCGGCAAGGTAGTCGCGGTGATCCGCCTGCGGGCGGCTCCTGGTGGGCAAGATGCCCATCTTCCGCAATACGGATTTCCCGGGCGCAAAACCGCTCTCGCGGTCGGTTTTTGCGCCCTGGTGGTACGTTCTTACGCGGCTTTCCCTCCCGGCAACATTGATTGCCGAATCCCTAAAGCGCATAATGTGTTTTGTACCGCACGCGGTCGAGGGCGGTACGCAGGAGGAGCCCCTGAAAGCCGAGCAATGTCGCGGTTTCACCGCCCGACTTGTGATGGGGGTACTGAAGTGTCCCTCTGCGTGCGGGGAAATGAACCATTCGATCCCGCCGGGATCCGCAGACCCCACCGTAAAAGGAGCCTCTGTATGCGTGGCCAACGTATTCCACTTTCTCGCCGCCAGTTCGTGGCGGGTGTTGCTGCTTCGTTCGCCGTCCCGACGATCATCCCCCGCCATGTCTTGGGGGATGACGCCAACGCGTCGGCGAACGAAAAAATCCGCTTGGGAGCCATCGGTATCGGCACGATGACCTACGGTTCGCATCTGCCGCATTTCCTCCGCATGGGGGATGTTCGTGTGGTGGCGGTCAGCGAGGTCGATAAGAACCGCTTGGAAGCGGGCAAGAAACGCGTGGACGATGCCTACGAGGACGACGGCTGCGCGATGTACGTCGACTACCGCGAAATGCTGGAAGAGGGGGGGGTCGATGCGGTGATCTGCGGCACGCCGGACCACTGGCACGCCAATATCCTCTTGCACACCTGCGAGGCGGGCAAGGACATGTATTGCGAGAAGCCGCTGACCAATACTTTGGCGGAGGCCAAGCGGGTGATGGACGCGGTCAACGCCTCGGACACGATCCTGCAGACGGGCAGCCAGCAGCGGGCCGACAACAACTTCCGTTACGCCTGCGAATTGGTCCGGAACGGGCGGATCGGCAAGATCACGCAAGTGATGGTCGGGGTGGGCGGTCCCCCGCGGGCCTGTAATTTGCCGGGCGAAGAGATGGAACCGGGACTGGATTGGTGCCGCTGGCTGGGCGTGGCCCCCGAACGCCCCTACAGTTCGGTGCTCAGCCCGCGGGGGAT
>SLMF01000298.1 GCA_007133715.1 Planctomycetaceae bacterium | reverse complement strand
TTGGACTTGGTCCAACTGGAGTGTTCGGTGGCCTATGGGGAACAGGCCCAAGGCCGCTCGGACTTGGAGATCATCAGCCGCCCGCGCGGACTGCCTTTCGATTCGGCGGGCAATCTGCCGGATCACGTTTTGGATTGGTAGATCAACGACGATGACCCGAGCCTGGTCGGAACGGATTGAACAGCACTACGCGGTGCGTCTGCCCGACGAGTTGCGTTACTGGTTTGACGCGATGCTGTGGCGAGACCCGTTGTTGGCGGAGTTTCGTCACCCGCTGACGCCATCCCAGCTGTTGGACCCGCCGCCGGGTGTCATTTGGGCGGGTTTTATGCTGCCCGATACGCTGCCGTTGATCGGGAACGAATACGGCGATTGGCTGTGCATGCGAGTGTCTGCGGACGGCCGGGTTTCGGAGATCATCTGCTGGAATCATGGGGGAGGCGATTGGATTCCGTATGGACGTCGACTTGCGGAGGCCCTGCTTTACGATGGACTGGGTGTCGCCGGTTGGGGAGTGGTGACGTCGGACGAGTTGCCGTCGGCTCCGGCCCCCTTGTTATGGGCTCGGGATCGGTTGCTCCGAGCCGCGGGTTTGCGAGTCGAGGAACCGTGCGACGGGCGGCTGGATGGGGTTTCGATGGAAGCTCTGCTGCGAGCGGGTTGGGCCGAGGTGGTGATCCGTCGCGATCGGGCCTTGGCGTTTTTGAACAATCCGCTGAAGACCCACAGCGACCCGCGAATTGCCCGCCAGATGAACGTGGGTTGGGAACCGGAATGGGTACGGTGGTTGTTCGATACGGAGTTGATTCCTCCGGGATCGCGGCCGGTTCTGGCCCAGTTTTTCGATCAGTCGCTGGACCAGCTTTTGCATCAGGATTGGCGTGCTGCCGAGCAGGAGGCTTTACGCGTGCTGCAGTTGCGGGAGGATTTGGGTTGGCCCTGGGATTTGGCGGGTTGGGCGGCCGAGCGGCGGCAGGATTGGCCTGCCGCGGTCGAGTATTACCTCCGCGGTCTGCCGACTTCGCTGTTTGCCGACGAGAGCATCCGGTTCCGCACGCACTGGTTTCCGGAGGGCTACGGCAAGTTTTCCGCCGCTCGGCTGCATGCCCTGCAGACGCATTTGCCGGCCCGTTGGCTGCGGGATCCTTATTTGCAGTTGTTTTGGGAAAACGAAGCCCGCTCGCTCCGCCAACGCCTCAGCCAGCATTGGCTGCGTCGTGCCGAACACCATTTGGGGTGCCAGCAGTACCAGCAGGCCTATCATTGCTTCTATCGGGCTGGCTGGGATTGTGGGTTAAATGACCTTGACGCGTATGCCGAAATTTTGGATGGAATAGGCACGACCGCGACCGCGGCCGGTGCCTCCGCGTTAGCACGCTTGGCAAACCTCCATCGGCGGTTCTTGCTTGCGTAAAGAATGCTGACTTCCATTCTTTTTTGGGGGGGCGATCGTCCCGGTCGGTTGGTCAGGCAACTTGCAGGAAATAATCCACCTCGTTCGGCGCGGGTCTCCGACCCCGCCGTCCGTTCGGCGCGGGTTCCGTTCGGCGCGGGTCTCCGACCCCGCCGTCCGTTCGGCGCGGGTCTCCGACCCCGCCGTCCGTTCGGCGCGGGTCTCCGACCCCGCCGAAACCGGGTCGGCGGGGTGGCTCGGTCAGAGACCGACCACAGCGCTGAGGGTAGATTATTCCCTGCGAGTTGCCTCAGAGTATTGCGGTAAGCCGCGCAGGCGTCGCGGGGATCGACCCGACAGCGGAGCTGCGACCGTGGGGGCGAGTTCGTTCGTCGCCTGGGTAACCGCGGATCCGCAAATAAAGCCGTACCGTCCTCAACCTACCCCTTGTCCATAGGAACACGTCTCCCATGAAATACCTTTCGCGCACGTTACTTTGGCTGGCGACTTGGGGAATGATCGCACCCCAGCTGAGCCTTGCTGCTACAGGAGATCCGGCTGCGGATGCCCACCGGGGTGGCGGCCCGCCGCGGGTGGTCGACGTTGCACTGAATGAGCACTCCGTGCTGAGCGGGCAATTGGTCGACGCACAGGGCGTGGGCAAGCACGATTGCCGGGTGCGGGTGCTGTCGGGAGAGCAGGTGATAGGCGAAGCGCTGACCGATTACCGGGGCACGTTTTCGATTTCGGTTCCGCGGGGAGGTGTGTACACGCTGAGCGACGGCGAGGCGACGGCGTTGGTGCGTGTCTGGACGGCCCAGGCCGCACCGCCCTCGGCGAAACCGTCCGTGTTGATGGTCTCCGACCCGGAACTGGCTCGCGGACGGCTGGGCCGCGGCGGTTTGGATACGCTGCTCGGCTGGGCCGCCGTGATCGGGGTGACCGCCGCGGTGGTCTGGGCTGTGACCGACAGTTCGGATGGGAGCTGAGCGAGCGATTGTCTTCGCTGCGGCGAGTCCCTGTTGATCCCCCGCGACCGAGTGGTCGCCAGGCAGGAAAGGAAACTGTCGATGAGGAAATGGTCTGCACGAATACGCGTGGTGCTGGTTGCGATGGCAACCGGCGGTTTATTGCTGCCCGGCGTCTCGCGGGCTTCGGGAGAGGAGGAAGTCGCGACGGCCGCCCGCGTGCGGGACTTTGCCTTGCAGCCGGACGGCAGCTTGCGTGGCCAGGTGGTCGATCGGGCGGGCCGCGAAGCTTCCCACAGCACGATCGCCGTACTGCAAGGGGACGCGGTGATCACCACGTCGGAAACCGATGCGCACGGCCGCTACGCTTTGACGGGTTTGAGCGGGGGCGTCTTTCAGGTGGTGACCGAGGAAGGCGTGACGGTCTGCCGTCTGTGGCCCGCCGGTGCGGCACCGCCGTCGGCCCAAGCCGAAGCCTTGCTGGTTCACGACAACCCGGTGATCCGGGGCCGTTTGGGTCATGGCGGTCTGGTGCAATTGCTGTCCAATCCTTGGGTCTTGGGCGGGATTGTCGCCGCGGCCATCGCCGTGCCGCTGGCCCTGGACCGCGATGACGCCAGCTGATGGCTGCCGCCCGAACTCGCCCGCCCCGGCGACCTGTCCCCGCCGCGACTGGCTGCGTTTTGCCCTGCTCCTGGCCGGGCTGAGCGGGCTGACGGGATGTCACAGCCCGGGCCTGCGGGCAGATCGCGCCGGACGGTGGCTGCCGATCCGCTGCCCGCAAACAGCCGCGCGCACGGACTGGACCGCGTGGGCAGAGGCCCATTTGCAAAGCGGCGATCTCCTGTTCGTAGCCGGAGACAGCCGGATCTTGCTGGGCTGGGTGAATTTCTCGCAACTCGCCCGCGAGGTGACCGACAGCCCCTTCTCCCACATCGGCCTGGCCGCCCGAGAAGATGGCCAGTGGGTGGTGTACGACACGGTTCCCGGCGGCCCCCGCCGTATCCGCTTGGCCGACTTCCTGGCCGACCGCCGAGTCCGGCAGTGGGCCATCCGACGCGTCCGGGACCCGTATCGGCATACCATCCCCGCCGCGCTCGAATACTGTCAGGACGTCTGGCAGCGGCAGGTGCCGTTCGACGAACGATTCGGCCAGGATCACCAGCGGCTGTATTGCTCCGAAATGGTCGAAATGGCCTACCGACACGGCGGCCTGGAACTCTCCGAACCCGTGCCCCTGAATCAACTGCCCGGCTACGATTCCCTGTCTCCCCACCTGATCCGATTGATCCGCGTCGCCGCCCGGCTGCGACCCGAACAGCCGGTGTTCGTGCCGGGAAATGACTCGCTGGGAATCTGGTCCAGTCCCCATCTGGAACCCGTGTTGGAGGTTTCCGATTTGCGGGAGCCACCCGAGGAACCGGCCGGAACACTAATCTCCCACCACCGTCACCACGATCTCGCGACGCCGTGATTTGATGTCGCACTCCAAGTGAAAAATCTGCTGCCACGTTCCCAAGATCAGGCGCCCGTTGGCGATCGGGACCGTCACGGAGGGACCCAGGATGCTGGCCTGCAGATGCGAATGCCCGTTGCCATCATGCCACGCCCGCTCGTGACCATACTCCCGGCTGGGCGGTAGCAGACGGTCCAGAACTTCCGGCAAGTCACGTTGCAGCCCCGGTTCGAATTCGATCGTGCCGACCACCGCCGTGCTCCCGATGTTGAATGCGTGAGCCGTACCCACGCGAATCCCGCTCCGCGTGACAATCGCTTGCACTTCCGCCGTGATGTCGTGGATATCCCGATGCCCTGCG
Source organism: Planctomycetaceae bacterium (assembly GCA_007133715.1). Classification (GTDB taxonomy): domain Bacteria; phylum Planctomycetota; class Planctomycetia; order Pirellulales; family Pirellulaceae; genus SLMF01. Next base: position 1,011 of record SLMF01000298.1, on the reverse strand, counting down.
GTCTGCAACGCAATACGTTCCTGGTGGCTCATCAGCCGCTCTCCTTCCTTGACGCAACTTGGCAACTGGTAACTTCGGGGGCCCGCGAGCCAATCCGTCACGAGCCGATGGGGCACACCGCCAACTTCTCAGGCGCTCTCAGAACGCCGCTCGTAGATCCAGCTGTGAGCTTGATCGGCGACTTTCCACAGCAGGGGCAGATCCTCGCGCGAGAAACTCTGCGAAGTCTTCCACTGCTCGCCATCTTTGTACGAGCGGTTGAAGGTCACGTTGTAACGTGGCCCGTTCTGAGTCTCGTTGACCCAGACCGCGCCGCGGACGCGCCCTATGCGGATTTCGTGGACTGGTCGTTGCGACATCGTAAGGAGCTCCTGATCACTGGGCAAGACCGACAAGGGGCGGAACCCCCCGCCCCCCAAAAAAGAGACCTCACAAATAACCCTGCCTCCGAGCGGATCTCACGCCCACTCCATCAAGCCTTAACGAGCGTACACCGGCGCGATGCGGTGTCAACACCCCTGCTAAAAAGAATGAGCAAAAACCCTCTCGCGAGTGGCGGGATCAGCCGTCAAATCAAACCAGAAATGCCTAAGCAGATACCCCCCCACAGGTCCAGTGAGACTGCTGAAAAAATTCGCGGATAGAGCTGGCACCGTCGGGGGGAATTCGTATAATAGTGGGGTTGCGGGAGAAAACTCCAACCACATGATTGTTGACAGCGGAGGTCGCGGCGATGTTGGGCAATTTGTTGTTTCCGACCATGTCCGAATTTGACCACCATGTCTACCATACCGTGGTTCTGGCGATCAGCCCTCGTGCTCGTGCTCAGTCGCGCAGCGACGGTGCTCGTACTCGTACTCGTACTCGTAATCGGAACCCGCTTTGATGGCAATGAAATTCGAGGGTGTCGCCGAGTCGAGCACCGAGTAGGATGCTGAGATCGATTACGATAACGAGCACCGCTGCGCTGAGCACGAGCACGAATCCCAGACCGAAGAAACGCCAGAACCA